>NZ_JBQZXE010000049.1:0-24866 GCF_053555855.1 Shigella sp. SIG3 | reverse complement strand
AGCGTGGTGATGGTTGAAAGGGGAACCCGGCTTTCTGCAACCAGGAAGTCTTCACCGTTATGACCGATAATGATCCCGACGTGATTACTCCAGCAATTTGATGCAGCTGATATTTGACCAAATAAGGCAGCACCTATACATGTAAAGACGATATCTCCAATTTCATATTCAGCAGGGTAATTAATATTCACGTTGTCATTCCATTGAAATAGATACGAATATACGTAATAGCATAAAAAAATTATTTTTTCAGGAGTCGCAATGTATATTTTTATTACGCATTTCTTCACTGAATATGTAATATTCAAATATTTGCTTCCAATATAACCTGTTGAATAAATTATACTGTGCCATTTTTCAGATCATCGGGACACCTCGCAAGTTTTCTTCATCCTACGCTGGATATCTATCCAGCATTTTTTTATCATACAGCATTATCTTTGATTCATTACGCAGGAGCGTCATGTGATAGGCAGACTCAGAGGCATCATCATTGAAAAACAACCCCCGCTGGTGTTAATTGAAGTGGGCGGCGTAGGCTATGAAGTGCATATGCCGATGACCTGTTTTTATGAACTCCCTGAAGCGGGTCAGGAAGCGATCGTTTTCACCCACTTTGTGGTGCGTGAAGACGCGCAACTGCTGTACGGTTTTAACAATAAACAAGAACGCACGTTGTTCAAAGAGTTGATCAAAACCAACGGCGTCGGCCCGAAGTTGGCCCTGGCGATCCTCTCCGGAATGTCAGCGCAGCAGTTCGTTAATGCCGTTGAGCGTGAAGAAGTGGGGGCACTGGTGAAACTGCCGGGTATTGGCAAAAAAACCGCCGAACGCTTGATTGTTGAAATGAAAGACCGATTTAAAGGTTTGCATGGCGATCTCTTTACGCCAGCCGCCGACCTGGTACTCACGTCTCCTGCCAGCCCGGCGACCGACGATGCTGAACAAGAAGCAGTTGCCGCGCTGGTGGCGCTAGGCTATAAACCACAAGAAGCAAGCCGCATGGTGAGCAAAATCGCTCGCCCTGACGCCAGCAGTGAAACATTAATTCGCGAAGCCCTACGCGCCGCGTTATGAGGTAAAGGATGATTGAAGCAGACCGTCTGATTTCTGCCGGTACCACTTTGCCGGAAGATGTAGCAGATCGCGCCATTCGCCCTAAATTACTGGAAGAGTATGTTGGTCAGCCGCAGGTTCGTTCACAGATGGAGATTTTCATCAAAGCAGCGAAACTGCGCGGCGATGCCCTCGATCATTTGTTGATTTTTGGTCCTCCGGGGTTGGGTAAAACTACGCTTGCCAACATTGTCGCCAATGAAATGGGCGTTAATTTACGCACGACTTCTGGTCCGGTGCTGGAAAAGGCGGGCGATTTGGCTGCGATGCTCACTAACCTTGAACCGCATGACGTGCTGTTTATTGATGAGATCCACCGTTTATCGCCAGTTGTTGAAGAAGTGCTGTACCCGGCAATGGAAGACTACCAACTGGATATCATGATTGGTGAAGGTCCGGCGGCACGCTCCATTAAAATTGATTTGCCGCCGTTTACCCTGATTGGCGCAACCACGCGCGCAGGTTCGCTGACATCACCGTTGCGCGACCGTTTTGGTATTGTGCAACGTCTGGAGTTTTATCAGGTGCCGGATCTGCAATATATCGTCAGTCGCAGTGCACGCTTTATGGGGCTTGAGATGAGTGATGACGGTGCGCAGGAAGTAGCTCGTCGCGCTCGCGGTACGCCACGTATTGCCAACCGTCTGCTGCGTCGAGTGCGTGATTTCGCCGAAGTGAAGCACGATGGCACCATCTCGGCAGATATCGCTGCTCAGGCGCTGGATATGTTGAATGTCGATGCTGAAGGTTTCGATTATATGGACCGCAAATTGTTGCTGGCGGTAATCGATAAGTTCTTTGGTGGGCCGGTAGGTCTGGATAACCTGGCGGCAGCCATTGGCGAAGAACGTGAAACCATTGAAGATGTACTGGAACCTTATTTGATTCAGCAAGGCTTTTTGCAGCGTACACCGCGCGGGCGTATGGCGACGACGCGGGCGTGGAATCACTTTGGCATAACGCCGCCAGAAATGCCGTAAGTCGGATTGGTCGCTCGCGCCGCATCCGACACTGGCAGTGTGTCTGATGCGACACTGTTCGCGTCTTATCAGGCCAGCCAGAGATAGCGAACCGTAGGTCGGATAAGGCGCTCGCGCCGCATCCGACAAATGTGTTCAGCGATAGATTAGCTGGCCTGCTTTTTCATCATACTGATAATAAATAACAGTGCCGCACATAGCACCACCGACGGACCCGCCGGCGTATCGTAAAACGCGGAAAAGGTTAAACCGCCAGTTACTGCCACCATCCCCACCAAAACAGCGACACCAGCCATCTGTTCCGGCGTACGGGCAAAGCGACGCGCAGTAGCTGCAGGAATAATCAGCAACGAAGTAATAATCAACGCACCGACAAATTTCATCGCTACACCAATCGTCAATGCCGTCACCAGCATCAACAACAATTTCACTTGCTGTAATTTCACACCATCAACAAACGCCAGATCCGGGCTAATCGTCATCGACAGCAAATTGCGCCATTGCCAGAACAAAATAGCCACCACGATGACCACGCCAATCGCAATAGAGATGAGATCTTCTGGCGTCACTGCCAGTAAATCACCGAACAGGTAAGCCATCAAATCAACACGAATGTTAGACATCAGACTAACGACCACTAGGCCCAGCGACAGGGCACTGTGCGCCATAATCCCTAATAACGTGTCGATCGCCAGCTGTGGACGCTTCTCCAGCCATACCAGACCGCCCGCCAGCAGCAGCGTAACGGCAATCACCGCATAGAATGGATTCACGTCCAGCAACAAACCAAACGCGACACCAAGTAATGAGGCATGAGCCAGCGTATCACCGAAATAAGACATACGACGCCAGACTACAAACGAACCCAGCGGACCCGCGGCACAGGCGAGCATGATCCCGGCTAACCAACCGGGAAATAATAATTCAATCATGAGCGATCATTTCCCCGACGCAAAACAATTCGTCCCTGTAAATCGTGACGATGATTATGATGATGGCGATAGATACCCAGTTGTTCAGCACCACGAGGACCAAACATTGAAATAAACTCCGGATGCAGGGAAACAACTTCCGGTGTGCCGGAACAACAAATGTGGTGATTCAGGCACAGCACTTCATCGGTTTTTGCCATCACCAGATGCAGATCGTGAGAAACCATTAAAACGCCACAATCCAGTTCACGACGCAACTGGTCAATAAGGTCATATAACGCCACTTGGCCATTTACATCCACGCCTTGAGTGGGTTCATCCAGCACTAATAATTGCGGGCAATTTAACAATGCTCGCGCTAATAGTACACGCTGCGTTTCGCCACCAGAGAGCTTTTGCATCGGTGCGTTAATCAGGTGCCCGGCCTGGACACGTTTCAGTGCAGGCAAAATATCTTCTTTATGTGTACCAGGGCGTAAGCGTAAAAAACGGTTTACGGTCAGTGGCAACGTGGTGTCGAGATACAGCTTCTGCGGTACATAGCCGATGCGCAGTTTTCCGTTGCGCTTGATAACCCCTTCATCGGGTGTTACCAGCCCGAGCACTACCCGTACCAGTGTCGACTTACCTGCGCCATTTGGCCCAAGTAAAGTCAAAATTTTTCCAGGTTTAAGTTCCAGCGACACATCAGAGAGGACGCGGCGTTGGCCAAAAGAAACCGAGACATTTTCCAGGGAAACCAGACTTGTCATGTTAATTTTAGTCTTGCAGTAGTCATGAAATGTTATAATATCACACTTCTCATATTCATTACGATGATTGGTCGCATTATGTTACATAAAAAAACGCTTCTTTTCGCAGCATTATCCGCCGCTCTCTGGGGAGGTGCAACACAGGCCGCAGATGCCGCCGTTGTCGCTTCGCTTAAACCCGTTGGGTTCATCGCTTCTGCCATTGCTGATGGTGTAACAGAAACGGAGGTTTTACTGCCTGACGGCGCTTCAGAACATGATTATTCACTGCGTCCATCGGATGTAAAACGCTTACAGAACGCGGACTTAGTCGTTTGGGTTGGCCCGGAGATGGAAGCGTTTATGCAAAAACCGGTAAGCAAATTACCAGAAGCGAAGCAGGTAACGATTGCGCAGCTTGAAGATGTGAAACCGCTACTGATGAAAAGTATTCACGGCGATGATGATGATCACGACCACGCGGAAAAAAGTGACGAAGATCACCATCACGGCGATTTCAACATGCATCTTTGGCTTTCCCCAGAGATAGCGCGGGCTACAGCGGTTGCAATCCATGGAAAATTAGTGGAACTTATGCCGCAAAGTCGAGCCAAACTTGACGCCAACCTGAAGGATTTTGAGGCACAATTGGCCTCAACCGAAACGCAGGTTGGTAACGAGCTCGCGCCGCTCAAGGGGAAAGGTTATTTCGTTTTTCACGATGCTTACGGCTATTTCGAAAAACAGTTCGGACTGACACCGCTTGGTCATTTTACCGTTAACCCTGAGATTCAACCTGGCGCGCAGCGTTTACATGAAATAAGAACACAGTTGGTTGAGCAAAAAGCAACCTGCGTTTTTGCTGAGCCACAGTTCAGGCCAGCGGTCGTTGAGAGCGTCGCACGAGGGACATCCGTTCGTATGGGAACGTTGGATCCCCTGGGGACGAATATCAAACTGGGTAAAACAAGCTATTCAGAATTCCTGAGTCAATTAGCCAACCAGTATGCGAGCTGCCTGAAAGGAGATTAATGAGGAAGTGATTACGTGCAACAGATAGCCCGCTCTGTCGCCCTGGCGTTTAATAATTTACCGCGACCACACCGCGTTATGTTGGGGTCGCTCACCGTTCTTACTCTGGCCGTCGCTGTCTGGCGGCCCTATGTTTATCACCGTGATGCCACGCCAATTGTCAAAACCATTGAGCTGGAACAGAACGAAATTCGTTCGCTCTTACCTGAAGCCAGTGAGCCGATTGATCAAGCTGCACAAGAAGATGAAGCCATTCCCCAGGACGAACTGGATGACAAAATCGCCGGTGAAGCGGGCGTGCATGAATATGTTGTTTCCACTGGCGATACGCTAAGCAGCATTCTCAATCAGTATGGTATTGATATGGGTGATATCACCCAACTCGCTGCTGCCGACAAAGAATTGCGTAACCTGAAAATCGGTCAACAACTCTCCTGGACATTAACCGCGGACGGCGAACTGCAGCGCCTCACCTGGGAAGTGTCTCGTCGTGAAACCCGAACCTATGACCGTACTGCCGCTAACGGTTTTAAAATGACCAGCGAAATGCAGCAAGGAGAGTGGGTTAACAATCTGCTGAAAGGTACCGTCGGAGGGAGCTTTGTTGCCAGCGCCAGAAACGCCGGTTTAACCAGCGCCGAAGTGAGCGCAGTGATTAAAGCCATGCAGTGGCAAATGGATTTCCGCAAACTGAAAAAAGGCGATGAATTTGCGGTATTAATGTCTCGAGAAATGCTTGATGGTAAACGTGAGCAAAGCCAGCTGCTGGGCGTACGTTTGCGTTCAGAAGGTAAAGATTATTACGCAATCCGCGCTGAGGATGGCAAATTCTACGATCGTAACGGTACTGGTCTGGCGAAAGGATTCTTGCGATTCCCGACGGCGAAACAGTTCCGTATCTCGTCTAACTTTAACCCGCGTCGAACTAATCCGGTGACAGGTCGCGTTGCACCACACAGAGGTGTTGATTTCGCCATGCCACAAGGTACGCCAGTGCTTTCAGTGGGTGACGGTGAAGTGGTGGTTGCCAAACGCAGTGGCGCAGCAGGTTATTATGTGGCTATTCGTCATGGTCGCAGCTACACCACGCGTTATATGCACTTGCGCAAGATTCTGGTGAAACCGGGACAGAAGGTGAAACGTGGCGACCGTATCGCGCTTTCCGGTAATACCGGACGTTCAACTGGGCCGCATCTGCACTATGAAGTATGGATAAACCAGCAGGCCGTAAACCCGCTGACGGCAAAACTGCCGCGTACCGAAGGGCTGACCGGCTCCGATCGTCGCGAATTCCTGGCGCAGGCCAAAGAGATTGTGCCGCAGCTACTGTTTGATTAATTAACATCCATTCGCAGCCGGTACGCAGTCAGTACCGGCTTTTTTTATTTGGTGCGGGGCAAGTTGCGCCGCTACACTATCACCAGATTGATTTTTGCCTTATCCGAAACTGGAAAAGCATGGAAACGAAAAAAAATAATAGCGAATACATTCCTGAGTTTGATAAATCCTTTCGCCACCCGCGCTACTGGGGAGCATGGCTGGGTGTAGCAGCGATGGCGGGTATCGCTTTAACGCCGCCAAAGTTCCGTGATCCCATTCTGGCACGGCTGGGACGTTTTGCCGGACGACTGGGAAAAAGCTCACGCCGTCGTGCGTTAATCAATCTGTCGCTCTGCTTTCCAGAACGTAGTGAAGCTGAACGCGAAGCGATTGTTGATGAGATGTTTGCCACCGCGCCGCAAGCGATGGCAATGATGGCTGAGTTGGCAATACGCGGGCCGGAGAAAATTCAGCCGCGCGTTGGCTGGCAAGGGCTGGAGATCATCGAAGAGATGCGGCGTAATAACGAGAAAGTTATCTTTCTGGTGCCGCACGGTTGGGCCGTCGATATTCCTGCCATGCTGATGGCCTCGCAAGGGCAGAAAATGGCAGCGATGTTCCATAATCAGGGCAACCCGGTTTTTGATTATGTCTGGAACACGGTGCGTCGTCGCTTTGGCGGTCGTCTGCATGCGAGAAATGACGGTATTAAACCATTCATCCAGTCGGTACGTCAGGGGTACTGGGGATATTATTTACCCGATCAGGATCATGGCCCAGAGCACAGCGAATTTGTGGATTTCTTTGCCACCTATAAAGCGACGTTGCCCGCGATTGGTCGTTTGATGAAAGTATGCCGTGCGCGCGTTGTACCGCTGTTTCCGATTTATGATGGCAAGACGCATCGTCTGACGATTCAGGTGCGCCCACCGATGGATGATCTGTTAGAGGCGGATGATCATACGATTGAGCGGCGGATGAATGAAGAAGTCGAGATTTTTGTTGGTCCGCGACCAGAACAATACACCTGGATACTAAAATTGCTGAAAACTCGCAAACCGGGCGAAATCCAGCCGTATAAGCGCAAAGATCTTTATCCCATCAAATAAAAAAGCCTCTCGCGAGGAGAGGCCTTCGCCTGATGATAAGTTCAAGTTTGCTTCAGAATATTCGAAATCTGTTGAACTATAATTGAACTATAGGCCGGATGTGGCGTTTTCGCCGCATCCGGCAACGTACTTACTCTACCGTTAAAATACGCGTGGTATTAGTAGAACCCACGGTACTCATCACGTCGCCCTGGGTGACAATCACTAGGTCACCAGACATCAAGTAACCTTTATCGCGCAGCAGATTAACCGCTTCGCTGGCAGCTGCTACGCCGTCATTAGCGCTATCAAAGTGCACCGGCGTAACGCCACGATAGAGAGCAGTCAGGTTCAGCGTACGTTCATGGCGCGACATGGCGAAAATTGGTAGACCAGAGCTGATACGGGAGGTCATCAGCGCGGTACGACCCGATTCGGTCATGGTAATGATCGCCGTAACGCCCTTCAGGTGGTTAGCTGCGTACATTGCCGACATGGCAATAGCTTCTTCCACATTGTCGAACTGAACGTCCAGACGGTGTTTAGAAACGTTGATGCTCGGGATTTTTTCCGCACCCAGGCAAACGCGCGCCATGGCTGCAACAGTTTCTGACGGATACTGCCCAGCGGCAGTTTCTGCAGACAGCATCACAGCGTCAGTACCATCCAGAACGGCGTTTGCTACGTCCATGACTTCTGCACGCGTCGGCATCGGGTTAGTAATCATTGACTCCATCATCTGGGTCGCCGTGATTACCGCTCGGTTTAGCTGACGCGCACGACGGATCAACGCTTTCTGAATGCCGACCAGTTCCGGGTCGCCAATTTCCACACCGAGGTCGCCACGTGCAACCATTACCACGTCAGAGGCGAGGATGATGTCATCCATTGCATCCTGGCTGCAAACGGCTTCCGCACGTTCAACCTTGGCAACAATTTTCGCATCACATCCTGCATCGCGTGCCAGGCGACGGGCATAGTTCAGATCTTCGCCACAGCGTGGGAAGGAGACAGCCAGGTAATCTACGCCAATCAACGCCGCAGTCTTAATGTCTGCTTTGTCTTTTTCGGTCAGCGCTTCAGCCGACAAACCGCCGCCAAGTTTGTTGATACCTTTATTGTTGGAGAGGGGACCACCGACGGTGACTTCGGTGAACACTTTCATGCCCTGAACTTCCAGTACTTTTAACTGGACGCGACCATCGTCCAGCAGCAGGATGTCACCAGGCACGACGTCAGCAGGCAGGCCTTTGTAGTCGATACCGACTTTTTCTTTGTCGCCTTCACCTTTACCTAGGTTGGCGTCGAGCAGGAATTTATCCCCAATATTGAGGAAAACTTTGCCTTCTTTAAAGGTGGATACACGGATTTTGGGCCCCTGGAGGTCACCCAGAATAGCCACATGACGCCCCAGTTTTGCGGCAATCTCACGAACTTTATCCGCGTGCATTTTGTGATCTTCAGGCGAGCCGTGAGAAAAGTTCATACGTACAACGTTGGCACCCGCCGCGATAACTTTTTCAAGATTATTATCGCGATCTGTTGCTGGGCCTAACGTGGTAACGATTTTTGTTCTGCGAAGCCTTTTGGACATGTAATACTCCGTTGACTGAAACAACCAGGTGTTGCTTGAACATGAAATCCGAATGAAATAACGCCGCGATGGCGATAAATTAATCTCATTCGGATGTCGTATAAGATTAGGACAGTGACAGTCGCTTTTAGCGATCGTCACTTAAATTAAGTAACTGCTTATCAAAACGCGATTCCTTCAGCGCTTCCTTGACCCGCTTCAAGTTATCTCTGAATTTTGCACCGCGTCGCAAAGTAAATCCTGTCGCCAGCACATCTATCACGGTCAGCTGTGCAAGTCGAGAAACCATGGGCATATAAATGTCAGTATCTTCCGGTACGTCGAGGGTAATTGCCAGCGTTGCTTCCCGGGCGAGCGGGGTACCCGCAGAGGTGAGGGCAATCACCATGGCGTCGTTTTCGCGTGCCAGCTGCGCCAGCTCGACCAGATTTTTTGTTCTTCCTGTGTGAGAAATCAGCACCACCACGTCTCCGTCGCTACAATTCATACAACTCATGCGTTGCAGCACGATATCATCGGAGTACACCACCGGAACATTAAAACGAAAGAACTTATTCATCGCATCGTGGGCAACGGCGGCAGAAGAGCCTAATCCGAAAAAGGCGATTTTTTTTGCCTGAGTGAGCAAGTCGACGGCGCGGTTGATGGCAGATTTATCCAGTGAATGACGGACATGATCGAGCGTTGCCATTGCGGACTCAAATATTTTCCCCGTGTATGATTCAACGCTGTCATCTTCATTGACGTTGCGATTAACATAGGGAGTGCCATTCGCCAGACTTTGTGCCAGATGAAGTTTAAAATCAGGAAAACCGCGCGTGTCCATGCTGCGACAGAAACGATTCACCGTCGGTTCGCTAACATTGGCTTCCAGCGCCAGAGCAGCAATACTCGAATGGATCGCGTTATCGGGCGAAGCCAGAATGACCTCGGCAACTTTGCGCTCTGATTTGCTCAAATGTTCCAGCTGAGACTGGATTTTTTCCAGCATATTCATGATGTAAAGAGACTCACGGGTAATGACGATTTCCGCACTGAAAGAAATCGAAATGCAGTTTTGTCAGATATTACGCCTGTGTGCCGTGTTAATGACAAAAGCAGATAAAAAAGTTGTTATTTTTTTTCATAACATGATCAGTGTCAGATTTTTACCGAATGGAAAACGATGATTTTTTTATCAGTTTTGCCGCACTTTGCGCGCTTTTCCCGTAATCGCACGGGTGGATAAGCGTTTACAGTTTTCGCAAGCTCGGAAAAGCAGTACAGTGCACCGTAAGAAAATTACAAGTATACCCTGGCTTAAGTACCGGGTTAGTTAACTTAAGGAGAATGACATGGCGGTAACGCAAACAGCCCAGGCCTGTGACCTGGTCATTTTCGGCGCGAAAGGCGACCTTGCGCGTCGTAAATTGCTGCCTTCCCTGTATCAACTGGAAAAAGCCGGTCAGCTCAACCCGGACACCCGGATTATCGGCGTAGGGCGTGCTGACTGGGATAAAGCGGCATATACCAAAGTTGTCCGCGAGGCGCTCGAAACTTTCATGAAAGAAACCATTGATGAAGGTTTATGGGACACCCTGAGTGCACGTCTGGATTTTTGTAATCTCGATGTCAATGACACTGCTGCATTCAACCGTCTCGGCGCGATGCTGGATCAAAAAAATCGTATCACTATTAACTACTTTGCCATGCCGCCCAGCACTTTTGGCGCAATTTGCAAAGGGCTTGGCGAGGCAAAACTGAATGCTAAACCGGCACGCGTAGTCATGGAGAAACCGCTGGGGACGTCGCTGGCGACCTCGCAGGAAATCAATGATCAGGTTGGCGAATACTTCGAGGAGTGCCAGGTTTACCGTATCGACCACTATCTTGGTAAAGAAACGGTGCTGAACCTGTTGGCGCTGCGTTTTGCTAACTCCCTGTTTGTGAATAACTGGGACAATCGCACCATTGATCATGTTGAGATTACCGTGGCAGAAGAAGTGGGGATCGAAGGGCGCTGGGGCTATTTTGATAAAGCCGGTCAGATGCGTGACATGATTCAGAACCACCTGCTACAAATTCTCTGCATGATTGCGATGTCTCCGCCATCTGACCTGAGCGCAGACAGCATCCGCGATGAAAAAGTGAAAGTACTGAAGTCCCTGCGCCGCATCGACCGCTCCAACGTACGCGAAAAAACCGTACGCGGGCAATATACTGCGGGCTTCGCCCAGGGCAAAAAAGTGCCGGGATATCTGGAAGAAGAGGGCGCGAACAAAAGTAGCAATACAGAAACCTTCGTGGCGATCCGCGTCGACATTGATAACTGGCGCTGGGCCGGTGTGCCATTCTACCTGCGTACTGGTAAACGTCTGCCGACCAAATGTTCTGAAGTCGTGGTCTATTTCAAAACACCTGAACTGAATCTGTTTAAAGAGTCGTGGCAGGATCTGCCGCAGAATAAACTGACTATCCGTCTGCAACCTGATGAAGGCGTGGATATCCAGGTACTGAATAAAGTTCCTGGCCTTGACCACAAACATAACCTGCAAATCACCAAGCTGGATCTGAGCTATTCAGAAACCTTTAATCAGACGCATCTGGCGGATGCCTATGAACGTTTGCTGCTGGAAACCATGCGTGGTATTCAGGCACTGTTTGTACGTCGCGACGAAGTGGAAGAAGCCTGGAAATGGGTAGACTCCATTACTGAGGCGTGGGCGATGGACAATGATGCGCCGAAACCGTATCAGGCCGGAACCTGGGGACCCGTTGCCTCGGTGGCGATGATTACCCGTGATGGTCGTTCCTGGAATGAGTTTGAGTAATATCAGCGCTTATCCTTTATGGTTATTTTACCGGTAACATAATCTTGCACAGATTGTAGAACAATTTTTACACTTTCAGGCCTCGTGCGGATTCACCCACGAGGCTTTTTTTATTACACTGACTGAAACGTTTTTGCCCTATGAGCTCCGGTTACAGGCGTTTCACTCATAAATCCTCTGAATGAAACGCGTTGTGAATCATCCTGCTCTGACAACTCAATTTCAGGAGCCTTTATGAATCCACAATTGTTACGCGTAACAAATCGAATCATTGAACGTTCGCGCGAGACTCGCTCTGCTTATCTCGCCCGGATAGAACAAGCGAAAACGTCGACCGTTCATCGTTCGCAGTTGGCATGCGGTAACCTGGCACACGGTTTCGCTGCCTGCCAGCCAGAAGACAAAGCCTCTTTGAAAAGCATGTTGCGTAACAATATCGCCATCATCACCTCCTATAACGACATGCTCTCCGCGCACCAGCCTTATGAACACTATCCAGAAATCATTCGTAAAGCCCTGCATGAAGCGAATGCGGTTGGTCAGGTTGCGGGCGGTGTTCCGGCGATGTGTGATGGTGTCACCCAGGGGCAGGATGGAATGGAATTGTCGCTGCTAAGCCGCGAAGTGATAGCGATGTCTGCGGCGGTGGGGCTGTCCCATAACATGTTTGATGGTGCTCTGTTCCTCGGTGTGTGCGACAAGATTGTCCCGGGTCTGACGATGGCAGCCCTGTCGTTTGGTCATTTGCCTGCGGTGTTTGTGCCGTCTGGACCGATGGCAAGCGGTTTGCCAAATAAAGAAAAAGTGCGTATTCGCCAGCTTTATGCCGAAGGTAAAGTGGACCGCATGGCCTTACTGGAGTCAGAAGCCGCGTCTTACCATGCGCCGGGAACATGTACTTTCTACGGTACTGCCAACACCAACCAGATGGTGGTGGAATTTATGGGGATGCAGTTGCCAGGCTCTTCTTTTGTTCATCCGGATTCTCCGCTGCGCGATGCTTTGACCGCTGCCGCTGCGCGTCAGGTTACACGCATGACCGGTAATGGTAATGAATGGATGCCGATCGGTAAGATGATCGATGAGAAAGTGGTGGTGAACGGTATCGTTGCACTGTTGGCGACCGGTGGTTCCACTAACCACACCATGCACCTGGTGGCGATGGCGCGCGCGGCCGGTATTCAGATTAACTGGGATGACTTCTCTGACCTTTCTGATGTTGTACCGCTGATGGCACGTCTCTACCCGAACGGTCCGGCCGATATTAACCACTTCCAGGCGGCAGGTGGCGTACCGGTTCTGGTGCGTGAACTGCTCAAAGCAGGCCTGCTGCATGAAGATGTCAATACGGTGGCAGGCTTTGGTCTGTTTCGTTATACCCTTGAACCATGGCTGAATAATGGTGAACTGGACTGGCGGGAAGGGGCGGAAAAATCACTCGACAGCAATGTGATCGCTTCCTTCGAACAACCTTTCTCTCATCATGGTGGGACAAAAGTGTTAAGCGGTAACCTGGGCCGTGCGGTTATGAAAACCTCTGCCGTGCCGGTTGAGAACCAGGTGATTGAAGCGCCAGCGGTTGTTTTTGAAAGCCAGCATGACGTTATGCCGGCCTTTGAAGCGGGTTTGCTGGACCGCGATTGTGTCGTTGTTGTCCGTCATCAGGGGCCAAAAGCGAACGGAATGCCAGAATTACATAAACTCATGCCGCCACTTGGTGTATTATTGGACCGGTGTTTCAAAATTGCGTTAGTTACCGATGGACGACTCTCCGGCGCTTCAGGTAAAGTGCCGTCAGCTATCCACGTAACACCAGAAGCCTACGATGGCGGGCTGCTGGCAAAAGTGCGCGACGGGGACATCATTCGTGTGAATGGACAGACAGGCGAACTGACACTGCTGGTAGACGAAGCGGAACTGGCTGCTCGCGAACCGCACATTCCTGACCTGAGCGCGTCACGCGTGAGAACAGGACGTGAATTATTCAGCGCCTTGCGTGAAAAACTGTCCGGTGCCGAACAGGGCGCAACCTGTATCACTTTTTAAGACGACAAATTTGTAATCAGGCGAGAGAAAACTCTGATGAAAAACTGGAAAACAAGTGCAGAATCAATCCTGACCACCGGCCCGGTTGTACCGGTTATCGTGGTAAAAAAACTGGAACACGCGGTGCCGATGGCAAAAGCGTTGGTTGCTGGTGGGGTGCGCGTTCTGGAAGTGACTCTGCGTACCGAGTGTGCAGTTGACGCTATCCGTGCTATCGCCAAAGAAGTGCCTGAAGCGATTGTGGGTGCCGGTACGGTGCTGAATCCACAGCAGCTGGCAGAAGTCACTGAAGCGGGTGCACAGTTCGCAATTAGCCCGGGTCTGACCGAGCCGCTGCTGAAAGCTGCTACCGAAGGGACTATTCCTCTGATTCCGGGGATCAGCACTGTTTCCGAACTGATGCTGGGTATGGACTACGGTTTGAAAGAGTTCAAATTCTTCCCGGCTGAAGCTAACGGCGGCGTGAAAGCCCTGCAGGCGATCGCGGGTCCGTTCTCCCAGGTCCGTTTCTGCCCGACGGGTGGTATTTCTCCGGCTAACTACCGTGACTACCTGGCACTGAAAAGCGTGCTGTGCATCGGTGGTTCCTGGCTGGTTCCGGCAGATGCGCTGGAAGCGGGCGATTACGACCGCATTACTAAGCTGGCGCGTGAAGCTGTAGAAGGCGCTAAGCTGTAAAAGTCAAAATGCCCGATCTAGGATCGGGCATTTTTGTAGCGTTTTTTGCCGGGTTTAACCCTGTACTTTTACCTGTCCGGCGGCGTGCTTCGCGCGTTCAATGGCGTCAACAACACTCTCTGAAGTAGCCAGTACCACCCCCAGACGACGGCTGCCATCAATTTCCGGCTTACCAAATAAACGAATCTGCAAATCTGCGCCTACGGCATTCTGCACATTATCAAACGTGACATTCTGACTGGTCAGTTGTGGCAGAATAACGGCAGAAGCTGCAGGACCATACTGACGGATCCCGCCAACAGGAAGTCCGAGGAAGGCACGTACATGCAGGGCAAACTCTGAGAGATCTTGAGAAATTAACGTCACCATCCCGGTATCATGTGGACGAGGGGAGACCTCACTGAAAATCACCTCATCACCACAGACAAACAGCTCGACACCAAACAGACCATAACCGCCCAGTGCCAGCACCACTTTACGGGCAATCTCCTGCGCACGTTCAAGGGCAAGCGGGCTCATTTGCTGTGGTTGCCAGGATTCACGGTAGTCGCCATCTTCCTGGCGATGACCTACTGGTGCACAGAAATGGACGCCATCCACCGCGCTGACGGTTAGCAGGGTAATTTCGAAGTCAAACTTAACGACGCCTTCAACAATTACGCGGCCCGCTCCGGCGCGACCGCCTTGCTGAGCGTATTCCCATGCCTGAGCAAGTTGCTCTGCAGAGCGAATAAACGTCTGCCCCTTGCCGGAAGAGCTCATCACCGGTTTTACAATGCAGGGATAGCCAATGGCGGCAACCGCCTCGCGGAAAAGGCTTTTGCTATCGGCAAAACGATAAGTGGAAGTGGGCAGCTGCAGCTCTTCTGCCGCCAGGCGACGGATACCCTCGCGATTCATCGTTAATTTCGTTGCGCGAGCGCAGGGGACAACATTCAGTCCTTCCTCTTCAAGTTGGATCAGCATATCGGTGGCAATAGCTTCGATCTCCGGCACGATATAATGTGGTTTTTCCAGTTCAACCACACGGCGTAATGCATCACCATCAAGCATATTAATGACATGGGAGCGATGCGCGACATGCATGGCTGGTGCGTCGGCATAGCGATCGACGGCAATCACCTCTACGCCGAGACGCTGACACTCGATTGCCACTTCTTTACCCAGTTCACCGGAGCCTAATAACATCACGCGAGTTGCTGCCGGACGCAGCGCAGTGCCTAATAACGTCATAACGAATATCCCCTGATTAATTCCGCGCGCAGTATAAACGAAAACGTTTGCGTGTGTCTTTATTGCTGATGTTGATTTCTCAACCGAAAAGAAATATACTGTATAAAATCACAGTTATTATGAGAGGCTGCAAATGGCGGTTGAAGTTAAATACGTAGTCATTCGTGAGGGCGAAGAGAAAATGTCGTTTACCAGCAAAAAGGAAGCCGATGCTTATGACAAAATGCTTGATACGGCGGATCTGCTTGACACCTAGCTGACAAATTCTCCAGTGCAAATGGAAGACGAGCAACGTGAAGCCCTTTCGCTATGGCTGGCAGAACAAAAAGATATGCTGAGCACCATTCTGAAAACCGGCAAATTACCGTCCCCACTGGTCGTCGGTGCTGAATCCGAAGAGGAAGATGCCTCACACGCGGCCTGAAGCAACTTGCGCTCCTGACAATTTGTACCATGCTTTCTCCTGAATCATTGTGCTATGGAGAAAAACATGAAAAAAAGAGGGGCGTTTTTAGGGCGGTTGTTGGTTTCTGCCTGCGCATCAGTTTTCGCTGCCAATAATGAAACCAGCAAGTCGGTCACTTTCCCAAAGTGTGAAGGTCTGGATGCTACCGGAATTGCCGCGAGCGTAAAACGTGATTATCAACAAAATCGCGTGGCGCGCTGGGCAGATGATCAAAAAATTGTCGGTCAGGCCGATCCCGTGGCCTGGGTCAGTTTGCAGGACATTCAGGGTAAAGATGATAAATGGTCAGTACCGCTAACCGTGCGTGGTAAAAGTGCCGATATTCATTACCAGGTCAGCGTGGACTGCAAAGCGGGAATGGCGGAATATCAGCGGCGTTAATGGCTTCTGATAATTCGATTGACCGTTGGCGGATGCGGCGCGAGTGCCTTGTCCGTCCCAGAACGCACCACAATCGTAGGCCTGAGAAGACGCAACAGCGTCGCATCGGGCAATCAGCATCAAACAATGCCACTCAAAACGACAAACTACTTTCACCTAAAATACCCTTATCACCTGATATACAGTAAATACCTTACCTGGCGCGAATTTCTTTGAATAACGGCCTAGCGCCCCGCTTATTTGCGCATCTTTTGTCTCGATATACATTTTCTGACATCCTCATCCGCTATGCTACAGGCACTAAAAATGGTTATTGAGGAGCAAATATGGCTAACTGGTTAAATCAACTGCAATCCCTGCTTGGGCAAAGCAGTTCTTCTACCTCCTCGTCTGCGGATCAGGGATTGGGCAAACTGTTAGTGCCAGGCGCATTAGGCGGACTGGCTGGGCTGCTGGTCGCAAATAAATCAGCACGTAAACTTCTTACGAAATATGGCACCAACGCGTTACTGGTTGGCGGCGGAGCGGTAGCGGGTACGGTGCTGTGGAATAAATACAAAGATAAAATTCGCGCGGCGCATCAGGACGAACCGCAGTTTGGCGCGCAAAGTACGCCGCTGGATGAGCGTACGGAACGTTTGATCCTTGCGCTGGTCTTTGCCGCTAAAAGTGATGGTCATATTGATGCCAATGAACGTGCGGCAATCGACCAGCAATTGCGTGAAGCCGGCGTGGAAGAGCAGGGGCGTGTACTCATTGAGCAGGCAATCGAACAACCGCTGGATCCACAACGCCTGGCTACCGGGGTCCGCAATGAAGAAGAGGCGCTGGAAATCTATTTCCTGAGCTGCGCGGCTATTGATATTGACCATTTTATGGAACGCAGTTACCTGAATGCACTGGGTGACGCGCTGAAAATCCCCCAGGATGTTCGTGAAGGCATTGAACGCGATCTCGAACAGCAAAAACGCACTTTGGCGGAATAATTCCGCTCTCTGGATAGCCTGAAGTTGACTATTTCGGGCTATCCAGAACCGCACAGCCATTTGAACAGGCTGATTTTCTCTGTCTGCATAACATTCGATATCCGCGCCATTACCTGTCATCATCTAAGCAATGACGACCCTGTTTCGCTTGCATCCCCGGTGAGTTTTGCCACCCTTATAAGATGTTTCAACCAGAAAGAACAATAACATGCTACCAAAAGCCGCCCGCATTCCCCACGCCATGACGCTTCATGGCGATACGCGCATCGATAATTACTACTGGCTGCGGGACGATACGCGTTCTCAGCCAGAAGTCCTGGACTACCTGCAACAAGAAAATAGTTACGGTCATCGGGTGATGGCCTCACAACAAGCCTTGCAGGATCGCATCTTAAAGGAAATCATCGACCGCATTCCGCAAAGAGAAGTTTCTGCGCCCTACATAAAAAATGGCTACCGCTATCGGCATATTTATGAACCAGGCTGTGAATATGCTATCTACCAGCGTCAATCGGCATTCAGCGAAGAGTGGGATGAGTGGGAAACATTGCTCGATGCCAACAAGCGCGCAGCTCATAGTGAGTTTTATTCGATGGGCGGAATGGCGATTACGCCCGATAACACCATTATGGCGCTGGCAGAAGATTTTCTTTCCCGACGCCAGTACGGCATTCGTTTTCGTAATCTGGAAACAGGTAACTGGTACCCGGAACTGCTGGATAACGTTGAACCCAGCTTTGTCTGGGCAAATGACTCCTGGACTTTCTACTATGTTCGCAAGCATCCGGTGACGCTGCTGCCTTATCAGGTCTGGCGTCACGCCATCGGTACGCCAGCATCGCAAGATACACTGATCTACGAAGAAAAAGACGATACCTATTATGTCAGCCTGCATAAAACGACGTCGAAGCACTATGTCGTCATTCATCTGGCCAGCGCCACCACCAGTGAAGTTCGCCTGCTGGACGCGGAAATGGCCGATGCCGAGCCGTTTGTTTTTCTGCCGCGCCGCAAAGATCACGAATACAGCCTTGATCACTACCAGCATCGTTTTTATCTGCGTTCCAATCGCCACGGCAAAAACTTTGGCTTATACCGTACCCGTATGCGTGATGAGCAACAGTGGGAAGAGTTAATTCCGCCACGTGAAAACATCATGCTGGAAGGGTTTACGCTGTTTACCGACTGGCTGGTGGTTGAAGAGCGTCAGCGCGGGTTAACCAGTTTGCGCCAAATTAACCGCAAGACCCGGGAAGTCATTGGCATTGCCTTTGATGATCCGGCCTATGTGACCTGGATTGCCTACAATCCAGAACCTGAAACCGCGCGATTGCGTTATGGTTATTCTTCCATGACCACACCAGACACTTTGTTTGAACTGGATATGGATACCGGTGAGCGTCGTGTATTAAAACAAACAGAAGTGCCCGGTTTTGATGCGGCGAATTACCGCAGTGAACACCTGTGGATAGTCGCCCGTGATGGCGTCGAAGTTCCGGTTTCGCTGGTCTATCATCGCAAACATTTTCGCAAAGGACACAACCCGTTGCTGGTGTATGGCTATGGTTCTTACGGCGCAAGTATTGATGCCGATTTCAGTTTTAGCCGCTTGAGTTTGTTAGATCGTGGCTTTGTCTACGCCATTGTCCATGTTCGCGGCGGTGGTGAGCTGGGGCAACAATGGTACGAAGACGGTAAATTTCTGAAGAAGAAAAATACGTTTAATGATTATCTTGATGCCTGCGATGCATTGTTAAAACTGGGCTATGGCTCTCCTTCGCTCTGTTATGCGATGGGCGGAAGTGCGGGGGGCATGTTGATGGGCGTTGCAATTAATCAACGCCCGGAATTATTCCACGGCGTTATCGCCCAGGTACCGTTTGTTGATGTTGTAACAACGATGCTTGATGAATCAATTCCTCTTACCACTGGTGAGTTTGAAGAGTGGGGAAATCCGCAGGATCCGCAATATTACGAGTACATGAAAAGCTACAGCCCGTATGACAACGTCACCGCACAGGCTTATCCGCATTTACTGGTAACGACCGGTTTACACGATTCTCAGGTGCAATATTGGGAACCGGCAAAATGGGTCGCTAAATTGCGCGAGCTGAAAACCGATGACCATCTTTTATTGCTCTGTACCGACATGGACTCAGGCCATGGCGGTAAATCTGGCCGCTTTAAATCGTACGAAGGCGTAGCGATGGAATATGCTTTTCTGGTCGCGCTGGCGCAGGGAACATTACCCACTACGCCTGCGGATTAAGTATTTTCCAGATAATGTTTCAGTGTTAAACGCAGCTCCGGGCTCATGCTGTCCAGGTTATTAAATAACCAGCGCAGATAGCCCGGATCGCGTTCGGCAACGTCGGAAACCGCTTTGCCACGGTATTTGCCAAAGGTGAAGGTCGTCATCAACGACGGACGTCCGGTGATATCGGCCATCTGTTCTGCCGTCCAGCCGGAGGTGTTCATAATATCGATAAGCAACGCGGCGGTGATATAACAGTCATACAACGCGCGGTGATGATGCAGGCCCGGCGGTGTCTGTACATTGAGCTTGCGTGTTTTATATAACGCCATATTGCTGTACTTGAGCCCTGGCCACAAACGACGGGCCAGTTTCATAGTGCAAATCCACTCACCGGGCATCTCAGGCAGTACGCGGCGGTCAAAGCTGGCGTTGTGCGCGACATACCATTCACTACCGTAATAGTGTGGGATCACATCTTCAATCCACGGTTTATCGGCGACCATGGCTTCGGTGATGCGATGAATCGCCATCGCTTGTGGACTAATAGGACGATCGGGGCGCACCAGGAGGCTCATGGGGTTGACGATTTTTCCGTCAATGACATCAACAGAGGCAATCTCAACGATCCCTCCCTGCAAACCGCAGGTTTCTGTATCGATAATGCGCAACATGGCATGCTCCAGGCCGAAAAAGCCTAGCGTAATGGAATGATATCGCCTTGCCAACCCTGTGATGAACGCTGACCGACTAACAATAATGAACCACGATCGGCGCGAACGATGAGACGACCATATTCATCCCATAGTGCACTGTTACCACGGGCATTTGCCATCAGCACGGCAATCGAGTACTGATGTGAAAAAAATTGTAAGCGACGGGCCGACGCCAGCAGGTCGGGTTCTCCCAGACATTGCCCTGTCGTAAACAGTGAACAGGTCGGGTCCATATCCATACCTTGCGGTTGTTCATCGACCACCGTGATGGTTCTGGAACGACGGCCCAGACATGCACCATGACTCTGATGGTAGTTCCCAGGCGTTTTTCGCCACGGTGCGAACACCGCAATTCCACGAATAAAGCGATCGTTATATTCAACGGGAAGGCCGGCAATGATGGTCATTCGCCAGGTCGTTGCGGCATAACAAAGCGGGTCTAACAGTGAAAGATCGGGTGGGGCAGGAAGGGCACGTCGCGAATAATCACACCCCAGTAAAGAAAGCGATGGAAAAACTAACAGCTGACATTGTTGCCTGGCGGCGGCCCTCACAAACTCCAGATGATGAGCTACCTGTTCGGTGAGTGAGGTTTTACGAGGCTCATATTGCGCTGCTGCAACTTTCCAGAACGACATAATGACTTCCTTTTCAAAATGACTGCAAATTATGGGGGCGGTTTAGAAAATACTCATAATTTAGCAGGCGTTATGTAAGAAAGTGTAACTCTGTATAAGTTTTATTTAAGTTTGGGCTCGTAAGGTAAACGTGACAGATTGACCGAAGCCAAACGGTGGGCAATAAGCCGCTCGCGAAACCAGCTGCGCAAATGTTCTGGCTGTTCACGTTCAACCGCTTCAGCGATCACCGGCATATTGTAGCGTTCTTTAAAAGCCACCCCGGCCGCCGCCAAATCGACATTCACTTTATCCATTTCTGTTTGATCCAGTTTAGCCAGATTCTTCAGCATTCTTAATCTCCTCATCATTCGCGGGCAAAAGTTACTAAGAGTGAGCCTGGATGGCAAGCCGGAATTGATGATCCTCGACTCAGACATTAGACAAGGTTATGCTCTGTAAAAAAGTTATTACAAAAAGGAATAGATAATATGGCTTCAACTGCACGCTCCCTTCGCTACGCGCTGGCAATCCTGACCACTTCGTTGGTGACACCTTCCGTCTGGGCACATGCGCATTTAACGCATCAGTATCCTGCGGCAAACGCGCAAGTGACAGCTGCCCCGCAGGCAATCACTTTAAACTTCTCGGAAGGCGTTGAAACAGGATTCAGTGGTGCAAAAATCACGGGGCCAAAAAACGAAAATATTAAAACATTACCAGCGAAGCGGAATGAGCAGGACCAAAAGCAACTGATTGTTCCACTGGCCGATTCGCTGAAACCCGGAACCTACACCGTTGACTGGCATGTTGTTTCGGTGGACGGGCATAAAACGAAAGGACACTACACCTTTAGCGTGAAATAAATCATGCTGGCGTTTACCTGGATCGCGCTGCGATTTATCCATTTCACCTCGTTGATGCTGGTCTTTGGCTTTGCAATGTATGGTGCCTGGCTGGCCCCCTTAATGATTCGTCGCTTGCTGACGAAGCGTTCTCTGCGTTTACAACAGCACGCTGCCGTCTGGAGTTTGATCAGTGCCACTGCAATGCTCGCCGTTCAGGGCGGGTTGATGGGAACGGGATGGACAGATGTATTTTCGCCAAACATTTGGCAGGCTGTTTTGCAAACGCAGTTTGGTGGCGTCTGGTTATGGCAAATTGTTCTCGCCCTCGTAACGTTGATCGTCGCCCTTATGCAACCGCGGAATATGCCACGTTTGTTGTTTATGCTCACTACCGCGCAATTTATTCTGCTGGCGGGAGTGGGGCATGCGACGCTGAATGAAGGGGTAACAGCGAAAATCCATCAGACTAATCACGCGATTCACCTGATTTGTGCGGCGGCGTGGTTTGGGGGATTACTGCCGGTGCTCTGGTGTATGCAACTCATCAAAGGCCGTTGGCGACACCAGGCTATTCAGGCGCTGATGCGTTTTTCCTGGTGCGGGCATTTTGCGGTGATCGGCGTACTGGCAAGCGGCGTGCTTAATGCATTGTTGATTACCGGATTTCCCCCCACGCTTACGACTTACTAGGGCCAACTCTTATTGCTCAAAGCCATCCTGGTGATGATTATGGTGGTCATTGCGCTGGCTAATCGTTATGTTCTTGTACCGCGCATGAGGCAGGATGAAGATCGTGCGGCACCCTGGTTTGTGTGGATGACTAAACTCGAATGGGCGATAGGTGCGGTAGTGCTGGTGATCATCAGCCTGCTTGCGACTCTCGAACCTTTTTGATGGATTACGAAAATGATGAAAAAAAGTATTCTGGCGTTTCTGTTACTCACCAGTTCTGCAGCGGCGCTGGCGGCTCCACAGGTGATAACCGTGAGTCGTTTTGAAGTGGGTAAAGACAAATGGGCGTTTAATCGCGAAGAGGTAATGCTGACTTGCCGACCGGGTAATGCTTTGTATGTCATCAACCCAAGTACCCTCGTGCAGTATCCTTTAAACGATATCGCACAAAAGGAAGTTGCCAGTGGGAAGACCAATGCCCAACCCATTTCGGTGATTCAGATTGATGATCCTAACAATCCCGGCGAAAAAATGAGTCTGGCACCGTTTATAGAACGAGCTGAAAAACTCTGTTAATTACCTAAAATAGCCTTTTGATTTCCAATAAAAAAACCGCCTCAGTTCTTTCACCAGAACGGGCGGTTTTTAACATTTAAGCTGATGACCACCGCGCTTTTTATTGACCATTTTGCACGCAAACTGGAAAACCTGGCGTCGTCATCTATTCTTAAAGGGCAAGGCAACTAAGCCTGCATTAATGCCAACTTTTAGCGCACGGCTCTCTCCCAAGAGCCATTTCCCTGGACCGAATACAGGAATCGTATTCGGTCTTTTTTTAATTGTATTTAAAATCAATTAGTTGCAAACGTCTCCCCGAAATTCCCCGAAATTTACTCGAATTTCTGTATTCCGGTCTTTTTTGGTTATATCACAACCAAAATACATTTAACAATCCATTTACGTTAAAATCAGAGCAGTAAGTACGTTTTTTCTCTCTCATCAAGATACATTTTTGTTGTCTTCTCCGATGTGTGGCCAAGTAGACGCTGAGCAAATTCTTCTCCACATATTTCTTTGTACAATCGTCCAGCCAGGCTTCTGATTTCGTGAAAAGTTGGTGGGTTTTCACTGAACAGGATACCTGTTAATTTTCTGGCTGCGACAAATTTCTTTGTCAGGCCGTCCGGGTGAATGCTGCCGTCAGGGCTGTTTTTTCTAATCCCGGCACTGATTAGATAATCCCCCCCTACTTACCATGCGGCACTGTTCAACTACTGCACCAAGTCGTAAACCAGCGACAGGAAGGCTGAGTGACAGGGGGATAGCAATCATCATTCCTGTCTTAATTTGCCTGATGTGGAGACGATCATCATAAATATCACTGAACCGCATATTCGTTATGTCTTCGCGACGTTGTCCTGTTACAAGGGCTAAGTCCATAGCTAATGGGAACCATGCCGGAAGTTGATCTGCTGCCTCCCTGATGCAGTTGTATGTCTTTAGTTTCAGCCGTTCTCTTGTAACTACTATTTTCGGTGCTCTTGTTGGCGTTACTGGATTTTGAGATATACGTCCTTCAACAATGGCTTCGCGGAACATATCAGATAACACAGAACGCATTGATCCTGCCATCGTGTTTTTCCCTCCTTCAATCCACAAATCAAGAAACTCGGCGATATGGCGAGTGGTTATTTCTGTCAGTAAAACCCCTCCTAATTTTTCTTTTATTGTCACCAGTTGATTTACCCGAGTTTTATAAGTATTTCTGGACGCTTTTCTCCTTATAAGAATCGTTTTGTAACGTTCAATCCAGTCTGCCATAGTAAATGAGTCGACCCCTTTAAGCTTTTCAATTAGGGCAGCAGGAGAGTAGTTTTTGTATATATAATGATTTGCTTCAATTGCCTGCGCTACTGCATCTCTTCTTGAAATTTTACCTAGTGTAAATTCTTCTTTCGTCAGAGGGTTGCGCCAGTAATATGCTTTGTCTCTCCTTCGATATGTTAAGTTTCTAGGCAAATTGGGATCGTATTTTTTCCGCTGCATGTTTTAACTTCTCCATTAACGGACTGTCTCTCCCTTGTCGCCCATTAGGCTGATGGTGTGTTATATCGGTATCAACCTTATTTGGGTTGATATAGAAAGCCTCCGGAACCACCCTGTAACTCCTCCCGTGTAGTTCAGGTGCAGGATAAATGTTTCCATTCCTTGCCCATCGTCTCAGCGTTGATATTGATGGTGGGTTATCCGGATATCTGAGTTTTCCCCACGTTTTGAGTGTCACAAGATTCATTGCCATACCTCTCACGATATGACCGCCAGTAAATATACAGAATACTGGCGGGTGTGGTTGATTTTTAATAATC
>NZ_JBQZXE010000048.1:0-25430 GCF_053555855.1 Shigella sp. SIG3 | reverse complement strand
AGATCCACCGCCGGATAAGGTATGTATCCCCGCGCCGGTATTCCCGTCCCATAAGCATCATAAGCACCCGCGCCCCACTGCGCCGAGTTAATGGCATCGACCGTGTCACCTGAACTGTCGGTAAACCACTCAATAATTGGCTTCAGCTTATCCCACATATCCTGAAACCACTTAACAACCGGTCCCCAGTTATTGATCACCATCCCCAGCGGCGACCAGGCAAAAACCTTCTTCAGAAGTTCCCAGCCAGCCTCAAAATAAGGACTAATGGTTTCCCAGAGTTTCTTAAAATAAGGTCCGACAACATCCCAGTTAGTGATAATTAATCCCGCAGCCAGGGCAATCGCCGTCGCAATCATGCCAATCGGCGTCATCGACATGATCCTGCTGACGATACTGATGGCACTGCCCACGCCCATCAATCCCAGTTTCAGAATCGCAAGACCGGCAGCAAGCCCGACGACGCCGCGAATAACCCGGGGATTTTCATCCGCAAACTTCGTGAATTTCTCCCCCAACTCCCCCAGCCATTGCGTGATATTTTTGGCGTCACCAGAAAATGCGCCGCCAATAGCCGCAAGGCCGTTAGTTGCGGTCCCCGTCATTGCCTCCCACAGGTTGGACAGCGTACCAAGCTGGGCCTGAACACGTTTATTCAGGCTGGCCTGTTTATTCATCTTCTGCTGGATCTGATCGTAGCCATCCTTTCCTTTATCGATTAGTGCATTGACCACCTGAAGGGTTTCGGCATCATCACCAAATATTGCCTTAAGTACACCTGTTCGCTTAACGTCGGTCAGTTTTCGCAGCTTTGCCAGTTGCCTGAACATGTTATCAAGACCGCCAAAACTTCCTTTGCCGTCAGTAAAATCGAGCTGTACCCCGAGTTTCTGGCGGGCCATGATTTTATTGACGTCCCTGATTTTCTTAACGCTTAATCCGGACTGGATAACTTTTCGCAGGGCATTACCTGCCGACTCCCCGTTCATCCCCATCTGATCCATCATGACGCTGATGGGGGCAAGGCTCTGTGCAGCCTGAAGACCGTCCTTGTTCACCATCTTCAGAACAGAACTGGTTTTAGTGAAGAAGGACAACATGTTGGTATCGTCAACGCCCAGATAAAACGCCTTCTGGATAGTGTCGAACAGCCCCATCATGTCTTCTGACGCCGTTCCGGTAGCATCCTGCATCTTTGCAGCAAACTCAGCAGCCGCTTCCGGTGTTTTTTTCAGTTGTACCGCAAGATAAGCTGTCGCTTTACCCACACCGCCAAGAATATTTTCTGCCGGGATCCCCTGACGCACCAGCATCTGCATCATGTTCTGGAAATCAGCCGTTGTACCGGGTAGCTGGTTACCCAGGCCAATAGCCAGTTTATTGATGTCCTGAAAGCTCTTTCCAACCTCGCCATTCGCATCCATCATGGCGACTTTCAGCCCGGTGGCGGCGTTTTCCTGATCGGCATAAGATTTCAGGGAAAGCGTCAGACCCGCTGCCAGTCCGCCACCAAGCGCCAGCCCACCCTGTGACGCTTCTTCCGCCTGGCGTTTAAATCCCCGGATTTTCTTTTGCATTTTCGACAGCGCGGGAGAAAGCCTGTCGACACCGGTGATCAACGCCTTAAGCTCAAATTCAGCCATGTGTGCGTTTCTCCTGCTCTATCCTGTTTGCCTGACTGACCAGCAAGGGAATTTCACTGATCGGCATATTCAGCAATTCGAAGGGATTAATGCGCCAGTAGCTGGCGCAATCAAAGAAGCGATCAGTAAGGTATTCAGCCGTCAGGCCTGGAGGAAAAAACCAGCCACAAGCCACGCCGCTGCATTCAGGTCTGCCGGAGACATCTGGTCGACAGAGCTTTGCGGCACTTTCGCCAGCCGCACAATATATTTCGATACCACATGCGCCAGAAGTCTGACGGACTCATCCTGATTCATCTGGTAGGGATACCCCAGCTCGCGGACATCTTTCCCGGTGGGCTCATCAAACTCCAGTACGGAGAGTGTCTCGCCATGAGCGGTAATCGGTTTCTTTAACTCAAGCTCTTTCATTACTGGTAATCCCCTTCTTCACCGTGGAACTCAAGATCGACCGTGCCTTCTTCGGCATTATGGTTCGCTTCGCCGTGCAGCCAGGCAGACGACAGTACATAGACCTGACCGTTCGCCAGCTCGGCAGTGATGGTCATCTCATCAGACGAGGTGATTTTGCTCGCCGGAAAATTCTTCGGCACCTTGAAGGTCCCTTTGACATAAGGCGCACGGTGAGTTTCCTTGCGGTCCACTGAACCGTCCAGGCCGATGATGTCATCATTGACCGTCCTGTTCATGGGCACCTCAATGCCGCCGGTCAGCGATAGCTGTTGACCGTCAATTTTGAAATAACAGGTTCCCCCGATACGGGCCATTATGCAGACTCCTCTGAATACTGAAGACGGAACTGGTTAACCACGGCAAAGACACGCAACTGGTTAACATAGTCAGGCGGGAACAGCGTGTTCAGGCGGTTCGGATCGCTGGCATCACGCTCCACAACCAGGTACTGCTTAAACAGTTCGTAGTTTTCCACGATCCCCGCACGCTCAAGCTGACGGTAGGTTGCCAGCAGTTCCCCTTTGATCACCGCCGGTGTGACAATCGCCTGACCGGGACCAAAGCGGGTACCGTCGCTGGCAAGCTTGTGACGCCCGTACTTACTGGTAATGACGGATTTCAGTTTGCGCAGCACATACGCGCTGGTATGCAGCGTCTCGCTGTCGAGGTAGCTGTTATCCGCAACACCGTAAGCGTTTTTCCTGTACGTGGTGACATCACGCTGAATGCGCAGCACCCCGCTTTCGACATACGCCGTTGCCACGCCATGAGACAGCAGGGTCTGTTGTTCGGTCATCGTGAACCGTTTCCCCTTCGGCGCAGGCAGCATACCCACCAGCTCACCGGTCTGCGTGGGACGTGCCGGATCGTTGCGAATAAACACCGCTGCGCGGGCGGTACGGCTTGCCGCCAGCTCGTCGGCAGGCGTCTGGGTCTCTTTTTCGTATCCCGCCAGGGTAATGTGCTGCTGGTTAAACTGGTCACCTGCGGTCACCAGTTCTGACAGCGTGCCGATCTTTGCCGTATACACATGACCATACAGCTGACGCGCATAGCTCCAGCGACCGCTGGTATCGTTCATCTCGGTCACCAGCGTGTTAACGGAGGCCGTGTCGTTGAACGGCAGGCCGATATAATCAAACGGCTCATCCGCCATTGCAGCCACCGCGCCGGTGAGAACCGGAGCACCCGTTCCGGCGGTACCCGTCGCCACGGCAATCTGTACGCCCGCTGGCAGCACTTCGCCCCCACCAAAGCCGTAGTAATTGAGGCTGACAGGAATTTCATTCCCGCAAAGCCCCTTATGACGCGCGGTCAGTGTGACCACGCCTGCCGAAGATGAAGCCGTAAACGGCAGGGCCGGAACGGCATTGATGGCATCCTGGATACTGCTGGCAATCGTCGTGACGTTATCGCCGTTGGTCACCGGAGCCTGCACGCGGGTACGTCCCACATAGACATTCACCGTGCCGCTTTCGGTTGCTTCCCCGGTCACCGTCAGCGTAACCGTTGCCGCCGCGCCTGTGGCTTCTGGAACGGCAATCACATACAGCTCACCAAACGGGTCGGTCTGGCGATAAGCCTCGACCATACGCGCCAGCTGACTTCCCGCACCACAAATCTGGCGTGCATAGTCTGCCGATGGCATCAGCACCAGACTGTTGGCAACAATCTCTGCACCGTTATTGGCATGACCAATCAGCAGCGATGCTCCGCTGTCCTGTGCAGTATTCGCCGCCGAGTTATCCATTTCCGCATAAAAAATCGGAACCAGCGTATTTGACGGAATGGTGTTAAAGCTCGTCATCGGTATTCACCTTTTCATTCACGCGCCGGATATCACCCGCTGCTTCACGGCGCAGCCAGTAGTTGTTCTCATCAACATTTCGCCCCTCGGCGGGCAAAAGGTCTCCGCGGGCAGGGTCAGGAACTGACCGCCCTTTAACAGGTTTCACAAACATGAAGATTCTCAGGAAGGAAGGGTTATTTCGGTGTGATGTTCGATATCGCCGTCAGGCCCGTTACCGGGCTCTAGATAATCAACATCAATCGCCAGCGTTCGCAGTTCATCCAGACTGTTCAGGTCATCCTGCTGGCGGGTATCGTCTTCGGTCAACTCGCTGATGACCGAAAAATCGAACTGATAAATCAGCTCATGACGATTCAGATCCAGCAGCGTGCCGCCGTCATAGGTAATCGGGTTACCGCACGCTTCCGGGTTCCAGCCCAGCAGGGCCTTAAAGAGCATTTGCCGGACATCGTCCACCACATCATACGAGGCAAACTGACCGCGCTCATCACGCCCGTTACTCAGTATGACAACCACGGAGAAGCCCTCTTTCAGCTCCTGCCAGTAGTCGGTCTGGCTTTTGTTTTCTCCCGGAGAGTCATCACCCGGTACCACATACGCCGCCGGGAGTCTCAGCTTTCCGACCTCCGGCAGATTTTTGAACTGTGCCGCGCCTGCCACCCGGTTTTCAAAATACGGGCAGCGGGCACGCAGCGCAGCAATAACAGGCGTCAGTTTCATCTGTGTCGTCGCTCCGGCTTCAGTGATTTACGCAATTCCCGCGCCAGAAAATAGCGTGTCCAGCTGCGGTTCTTTTCAAGCGTTTCCACCATAAAGTTATTACGTGGAGCCAGTCGCCAGCCGCTGCCACCGGATGCACCACGATGATGGCTGCGACGACGCTTTGCCCCTCGCCTCACGCCATAGAACAAAAAAGCCGGATAAAAATCACCGGTGATACGGCGGTTTCCCTCTCCATTACGCTGGTTAGGGGCTATACGTGCCATAAAACCAGGGCGATGTTTACTGGCTCTGGGTACCATGTAACCAATCGAACGAGCCAGGCGTCCGGTCTGATAACCGGGGTTTTCACCCGGTGCCGACCGCGCACGGCGCATCACCAGCCGACGGGCATCACGCATATGACGCTGACCAATCGTGACAAACGCCCGCCGGACACGGGCGCGGTTAAAGCGCATCTCCGCGGGCTGCTGAAAATCAACGTGCAAAAAGGAAGTCGTCATTGTTGCCTCCGTGACTCTGCCCACATTCGCCCAGTTCCGTACACTCCAGCAGCAGAAAGCGCCGCGCCCCGTTCAGATCGCGCTGACGTTTCACCCGGTACACACTGTCACCGCAGACCACCTCATAATCAGCGGTAATCCCCCGGCGGTAACGAATGGTGATGTAATGGGTGATGGCGTCCCCGGTCTGCGCGGTTTCCTGCCAGGTGGTGGCACTGGTCTGGATAACCTTCGCCCATGTCCGGAACGTAATCAGGTATTGAGGCTCCACGCCAAAGTTATCCGCGGGCATATCCACCCGCAGGCGGATCAGGACGCGTTTATTCAGTTCACCGGGGTCCGGCAGAATGTAGGTTGCGCTGGTCTGCGCCTGACGAATTTTCATTGCGGAAAGTACCTGTACGGGCCGACAAGCCAGCCAAAACTCTGCGGCATGTCAAGTTTCTCCACTTCCGTAACCGACGAGCGGTTTTCGTAAAAATGGCTGATAAGCATCAGCATCCCCAGACGAATATCATCCGGCAGGTGCAGCCCGTCCGGATCGCTGTCCGGAATGGTTTCATCCGGTGCATAGAGCTTCCGGTTCAGATACGTTTCCGTCCGCTTTTGTGCCGCACAGGCCAGCAGTTGCAGATGGCGGTCATCAGCATCGAAATCCTCATCCAGCCGGAGTTGGGCTTTAATCTCTTCCATTGTCAGAAGCATACTCAGCCCTCTTTACTGGTCGTGGCTTTTTTCTCTTTTGTCGCTTTACTGCTTTTTGCACTGGTTCCGCGCTCTGCTAACCCGGCCTGAAGTGCAATCTCCTGCACCCGGGCAGGAAGCGCCCCGTCGTCATACTCACCGGCCCGAATGACCTCAACACGCATACCGTCCGGTGACCATTTCAGATCTTGTTTCAGGATCATGATTCTTCACCCGTCAGAACAGGGGGCGCGGTTCCGCGCCCCTGAGTGATTACGCCGCTGCAATCTTCAGCAGTTTGATGGCCTGCGAATCGACCAGCATCCCGCCGGTGCGCTTGGTGGTATAAAAACCGACAAACGGTTTATTGGTGTACGGGTCACGCAGAATGCGGGTGCCGATACGGTCAACGATGGTGTAACCCCGTTTGAAGTTACCAAATGCAATGGCTTTCGCATCAGCGGCGATATCCGGCATCTGTTCGTTTTCAGCGATACCGTAACCCGCCAGAGAGGACGGCTGCCCCAGTTCCAGCCCCGGACGCCACAGATAGTTACCCTCGCTGTCTTTAAGCAGACGGATGGCAAACAGGCTGTTGTTGTTCATCATGAACTTCGCGCCGGTGCGGTGTGCCTTACGCAGCGTGTAAATCAGTTTGATAATGGCGTCTGCGGTCACCGCCGTCGCTTCGCCGGATACAATATGCTGAAGTTTGCCGAACGCCCGGACCTTATCGGTTTCATCAGTGGATTCATACGCCAGGAACCCTTTCGGCTTCTTGGTACCATCGCCGGTGGTAAAGGCAATTTCTTCCTGTTCGGCAAATTCGGTTGCCAGCTCGCTGTTGATCCAGGCCTCCACGTTGAAGAAGGCATCGTCCAGCATTTTCTGGGTGGCCTGCGGGTTGCCGTAGATTTCCCCCATGAGAGGTTCAATCAGCTCCAGTCTGGAGGTGGCAGTCTGGGATCGCGTATCCGTTTCCCCCACCCATCCGGAAGCCGTGCCGCCCAGATTCACCAGTTTTTTGTAGTCGGAACCGCCAACGGTGATCACCGTGGCTTCCTGGCGCATCACCACTTCATCTTTCAGCAGGGTGAGAATGTTGCGATCCAGCGCTTCCGGCACGGCATAGCCACCGTCTTCATCGGTGCCCACCTGCAATGCCTTACGCTCCAGATCGCGCAGACCATCTTCACGGCCTTTACGCAAAAAGCCCACAAACGCTTCTTTATGCTCGGTGGCCAGTTTATTTTGCGCGCCACCTGCCGGACGTTTCAGCTCAAGCAGCTCTTTTTCAAGATCGCTTTTGAGATTTTCCAGCTCGCTGAGTTTCCCGTTCAGGGTTTCCACCTGCCCGGCAAGCTTGCCTTTTTCCTGCTCAATCGCATCCACGCGCTTGTCGTTCTTTGCTTTGAAGTCGTCAAACTTCTGCTGCAGCTCCTGCGCGACCTGTTCGACATCTTTAATATCTACCGCCATCGTATTTCTCCTGATTAGAAGTTCAGATTTTTCAGTGCATTCAGTGCAGAGCCCACATCCTCAGCGTCGCGCAGGGACAGTGCGATATAGCCCCCGGCCATGAATGCTTTGGCTTGGGTACGGGAGAGTCCGACATCACGCAGGACTCTTTCGATTTTTTTCTGTTCGGGGATTTCCCCGCGGGCCAGCGCGTTCTTGACGTCGCTGATCCGCGCCTCGTCGTTAGACGGAAACGTCACCAGACTGACTTCCCAGAGGTCGATTTCTTTCAGCAGAAAGGCTTCTTTCGTCCGGTCGTATTCCCAGTCCTTCAGGACGTACCCAATAGAAAGGCCGGTTAACGAACCGGCCTTCATGTGTGCATGTGCGCGTTTTGCCAGGGGATCATCATCAATGAGCAACCGCCCCCTGACGTAAAGCCCGACATCGTCTTCCTTCATTTCGGTGTAAACACCGATGGGCTCATCCATGCGGTGCTGCCAGAGCAGCGCAGGTAACGCTTTTCTGTCACTCCACGCCCGCAGGGAAGCGGCAAATGCCCCGGACATCACCACATCATCGTGGCTGTCCTTTACACCAAAGACGGAGCCATACCCTTCAAACTCACCGGAGTCACTGACAGATTTCAGACTCAGCGGTACATCAAGACGTTGTTTCGTCTGCATTGGCGTTATCCTTCTGCTTACCGGCTTTACTGCCATCGGAGGGTTTCGTGGTCATGTTCATCGGTGTGAGATAGACATCACCACCGGGACGCGGATTCATATCTTCCAGGTCGCGGCAGTCATTGGGAGAGTAAATTCCCCAGTTAATCCCGGTGGCGTAGGCTTCAAAACGGGACTTCATATCCCCGCGCAGTAACGCCCCGGCGTTAAATTTGGCGTAATAAACGCCCTGCTTACTTTTTCGTACCAGTCCGGTGTTGATCCGCTGTTCGATGCGGGTCAGATACGGCACCAGTGAATAGTTGATAAATCCCAGCCCCAGCTCTTCAATATTGTTGAAAGTGGCGCGATCGGTGTTCTGCACCATGTGCAACGGCACCCGGAACAGACGACAGATTTCTTCAAGCTGAAACTTGCGGGTTTCCAGGAACTGGCTGTCCTCGGCGTTCAGCGCCATCGACTTCCAGTCCAGCCCCATCTCAAGGATCATCGGGCGGTGAGCATTGCCAAGCCCGGTGTGACGCTCCTCAAAATCTTTCTTCAGGCGCTCGTAAGCCTGATCTGACAGCGTCTGCTCTGTACGCAACACACCCGACGTCACCGCGCCATTGCTGAACAGTCTGGCCCCGTGCTCTTCGGTCGCTGCCGCCAGCGATATTGCCTCGCGGGCATAGGCGATGGGATTCAGCCCCACCAGTCCGTCCAGCGTCAGCGTGCGCACATGCCAGATATCCTCCTGGCTCAGTACATCCGCGGAGCCATCCGGGAATGTGACCTGATAGACCGGCTCCCAGCTACTGTTAAGCTTCGGTACCACACAGCTGGGATCGACGGGCAGCAGTTCAGCCACTTCGCCAAATGCTTTCACTTTGTAGGCGTAAAAGTTTCCCCGCAGGCACAGACAGGTGACCACCAGCTCCCAGAACTCCTGCGGCGTCATATAGCCATTGGGATGCGTGGAGATCAGCTTATGCAGACGTTCGCCAGTGGCTCTCTGCTTCAGGCTGCCGTTCAGGTGATACAGGTTGCAGGGCAACATCCCGACCGACTCCGCCAGCACCCTGACACAGGAAAAAACCGCCGTCAGTCGCATGGCCCGCTGGCTGCTGATCTGCTTTCCGGTATAGGTGTCGTAGGACAACCCGATATCATCCGCCAGCTCTGCTGGCGTGGTCACCGGTGCGTCACTTTTTCGTTGAAATAATCCCGAAAAGAACACTATTTACCTCCGCCGACAGACGACTGTGTACGGTCGAGATATCGCGCCACCAGCCACGACCAGAACAGGCACAACGCCCCGGCAACAACAAACCCCGCCGGGGGATAAATCAGCCAGGCACCATACGCCAGCAAAAGCGCCCCCAGCACGCCCACCAGAGGCGCGAGAATCAGCATGATCATAATTACCTCAGTTAAAGCGAGCGGATCCCATAGGACTCAATGTGGTCAGACAGCGTGTCTTCTTTCTCGTACAGCATGGCTCTGCCAACCGCCATAATCAGCGCAACTGCACCGTCAATTTTGTTTTCCGCCTGCTCTTTGACGGGCTTCACCACATCATCGTTACCCGGAATGGTTTTGCCGACCACGTTGCCGATACACTAGGTCATGATGGGATTGCCATCATGATGAAAGCGCCCCGATTCAATTGCCGCTTCCAGCTCTTTCATCGGGTCGGACATGTTGGTGTAGTTCTGAATGATAGTGATGGGGTTCAGGTCTTCATCAGCAAGGTCATGTGACAACCCGGTCGCCCCGAAGGGGTCGATGGGTGACTCACTGACCGGACTGATTTTGTTCGCCGCTTTGGCCTCCTCGAGGATGTAGCGATAATCCACCTCCGCACCATCGGTAACGGTCAGAACGCCCATTTCCACCCATTTCTGAAAGCGTTCGGCTGTCCGTCGATCTTCATTTTTCTCGACGCTGTACACCGTGTCATACGGTACCCAGAAACGCGGGGCCACACTGTAGTAATGCGTTTTACCGTCAATCTCGCGGGTATAAAGTCGCGCCATGCTGTTCATATCCAGCTTACGCGCCAGGTCAAAGGCCAGAATGCACGGCTGCCCCTCGAACTGCTCAAGGGTCAGTGATTTATCCTCGCAGCTCTGCCAGCTCACCAGGTTGAAATACGCCGAACGCGCCGACACCCAGATATTGAGGTGTTTTGTTTTAAAGACGTTTGCCAGACGGGCGTTATTTTTCGCACGCTGCTGCTGACTTAACAAAAATTCGCGATAAACCGACACGCCAATATTTGGATTGGCTTTTTCCAGCACCTGCGGGTCGGTCCAGTCGTCACCTTCATCAACGGTATAGATAATCCCGAACAGTTCATCGTTGGGTACCGAACCGTTGAGCATCTCGATGACTTCCCGCCGTTTGTCGTAGCACGGCCCCTCAATGTTGTACCCGGCGGTAGTGATAGCCCACATCAGTGGCTGACGTCGCGCCCCCATCCCGGTAAGCATCGTGGTGTAAAGCGCATCTGTGGCGTGCTCGTGATATTCATCCACCACCGCACAGTGGGGTGATGAACCATCACCGGGGTTACCAATCAGCGGTTCAAACCGCGCCCCATCCTCCGGACGGTTCATGTTTGAGGCGTTAACCTCAATCCCGAACGCTTCCGTCAGCATGGGTGTGCGTTTACACATCAGTCGCGCCGGGCGAAAGACTTCCCACGTCTGTTTCTCTGTCGTGGCACCGGAATACACTTCCGCGCCAAACTCGTTATCACAGGCAAAACAATACAGGGCAACACCGGCAGAGATTGCCGATTTGCCGTTCTTACGGGGGATTTCGGTATACACCTCCCGGAAGCGGCGCAGCCGGGACCCTTTATTGACCCAGCCAAACGCACAGCAGATCACAAAGAGCTGCCACGGCTCCAGCGTGATGGGCATCCTCTTGAATGCCCACTCCCCCTTGGTGTGTGGCAACAGCTGAATAAATTTCGCGGCCCGTTCAGCCAGCTCCTTGTCGAAGCGGTAACGAAACGACTTACTTTTTTCCGCCATCAGGTCATCAAGATGGCGCTGGCAGGCCTGAATCACAAACTGGCAGGCCACAATCTTTCCGCGCACGACATCACGGGCATACTGATTGGCAGCATTTACGTTGGGGTAAGATTTCCGGCTCATGACTCGATGATTTTCAGAAACGGGTTAGTGGCTTTCTTCTGCCCCGCCAGGCCAATCAGACGCTGGCGGCTACTGGGGTCGAGTCCGAGCATTGCCCCCGTGCTGCTCATCTCGGACTCCTGTTCTTTTTTGGCGGTCAGCTCCGGATTTTTGACCATACCGCCCATTGCACCGGTGATGGTGTTGCCCTGTCTGGCAATATTTTTCACGGCACGCCGCCAGAACTCATAGGCCACACACCACCGCTCAAGCACCGCAAGGTCAGTCACGCACAGCAGGCCCTGACCGCAGAGTTCTTTGGTTGTCAGTTGCCACATGATCGTGGCGAGAGGAAGCTCTTCTTCAGCGAACCACTCCGGTGGCTCAACACCTTTGATGGGCGTAAAAACAGGTTCATCTTTGTTCAGGGCTCGCTTGCCGGGGTTTCCGGCCAGCGCCTTGCGCGCCGTTGGCTTAGGGCGACGCCCGGAACGCCCCGCCGTTCCAGCCATATGCGGCACTCCTGGTTAAATTTCATTTTTCGCGGGTATAAAAAAACGATGGGGCGGGCAGTCCGGAAGACGTCAGGTCACAGAGATTTGACCCGCCCCTCCCCTCAGACAGTTGAGAATTATGATCACTTTAGCCGTTCACGGGCCGTCTTCTCCTTATGGCACGGCCAGCACAGGCTCTGCAGATTGCTGTCGGCATCTGTGCCGCCATGCGCTTTAGGGATGATGTGGTCAACAGTTTTCGCCTCACGCACCACACCAGCACGCAGACATAGCTGACACAGGCCTTTGTCACGCTTCAGGACACGCACGCGGATAACATCCCACTTCGAACCATAACCGCGCTGATGACGAGATTGTCCTGGCTTGTATTGCTTCCAGCCTTCGCTTTTATGGCTTTCGCAGTAGCCTGACGGGTCCGTGGTTGTAGAGCGGCAGCCGCGAACACGGCAGGCTTTTGGGATTCTAGGGGGCATATAAAAAATTTATAATAAGTAAAATAATAAAGAAAAATACTCAAAGGCAATTATCTTGACTCAAATACAAATCTAGAAGAGATGAGCTTATCAAGCATTTTCATAAGTAAATCCTTACTCTCACCACCATTTATATATTTATTAAAGTTAGACTCGAACTCATGCCAAACTTTTTCTAACTCAGTATTATCAAATAAGTGCTCTGTCGCAAACCATGAAGACTGGCAACAATCGAAAATACTCAAAAGTTCATCAAATCTTTTAACATTCTCTTCTCCCAACTCAATTTGCTGACTAATAAGATCTACATCTTTAAATAGCCATTTCGCAATAACTTGCTCTCGTTCATCATTGAGTTTCTCGGGGTCAATATTGACAGGCATAAATAATAGAGCTGTCTTTAATTTCTTTAATGCATTCCTAAAATCTATTTTTACTTTTGTTTTCTCTTGTTCCCGCCACGTAAACAATGCCTTGAACGCCAAAACCAAAGTAACAATAGTAGCTCCAGCACTCACCCAAGATGCAATCATTGCCCAACAAGCCCACTCAGCAGCAGCACGGTTTGCTACAAGTGTCTCATATGCAATATAATTTTCGTTCATTTTTACCTCACTGTTAATAGTGAGAGTATTGTAACTAAATGCATAATAACTAGAACAGTCAAATAATAATATTTCACCTAATGAATATTATTATTCAAATGCAGATTGTACTTTTGCTCTCCTAACCTACGAAGATCAGACTTATCACGGTTACATAGCCCCAGTGCTGATAGCAGACTTACATTCAAACTAAGACTATCCCCATAAGTCAGAGGATTGGGTATAACTGGCTGTGGAGTTTCAGCGAGCAGGTTCGTCGGTAACGGCATCGTTGGAACCTGCACGTATACTGTCCGCGTACTTCCGCAACCGGTCAGCAGCGACATCAGGCACAGGGCGTGAAGCACAATCATCATCCGCAACAGCCACTTTGATATCTTCCCGGGCTCTCTGTGACTCCAGTGCGATCTGCTGTTTTGCATGCTGGTTAGCCTCCAGAACTGTATTGACGATTTGTAGTGATTGCAGGACGTTATTGGTAATGGCAGTTGCTGATTCAGCATTTCGTACAGCCTCATCAGCACGTTTCTTTTCGTACTGATATTTGCTGTAGTAGTGGTTGGCCGACCAGATGAAAGAACCAATGACAGTAACGAAGAAACCAACGATAAGCAGCTTATAGCTCAGCTTCATTTACCACCCCACCAGCCTCTTTAAACCGGGCAATCAAATCACCGATTTTATGTTCATACTGACCATAACCTGCACCGGGTAACGACGCCCAGATATTGCTGCAACGGTCGATAGCCTGACGAATATCACCGCGATCAATCATCGGTAAAGCGCCACGCTCTTTAATCTGTTGCAGTGCCACAGCATCCTGGCTTTTGGGGGAGAAGTCTTTCAGAGCAAGCTGCTTACGGTAGGCATCCCACCAGCGTGAAAGAAGCTGATAACGTCCGGCGGCTGTTGATTTGAGTTTGGGGTTTAGCGTGACAAGTTTGCGAGGGTGATCAGAGTAATCAGTAAACAGTTCGCCGCCAACAATAACATCATAACCGTGATTACGTGTCGGTTGTCGCCCGTTATCCGTTCCTTCTGACCATGCCACCATATCGAGGAAAGCTTTACGCTGGGAATTTAGTACCTGCATAAATTACTCCTTAGAGCCACCAAACTTATTACCGATTACTCTCATTGCAGCCCCACGAATAGCATCGACCCCGATTAGCCCAACGCCGCCACCAATGGCAACAGAAAGAGATTTAGGCCATCCGACATACTCAAGAGCGGATGCAAAAGTCAGCGTCAGAGCACCACAGAGCAAAATCTCGAGCGTTTTTCGTTTCCAGCCCCCACCACCGCCAAAATATGCAATGCGCAAGCCAGCCATAACAATCGACATAATCACTGCGCCCAGCGGTGTGTCTCCACGCCACCAGCTCTGGAGCAACTCCAACCAGGTATTTGGGTTATGAGGCATTTGTAGTTATCTCTCACCTCGCTGATACAGCAGGTGCAAATTGAGGGAACATCATGTACCGCAAATCAGAAGCGGAAACGTCAAAGAGCCGAACCAATGGATAACTGCGGGATAGGCCAGGCCCAACGAATCCCCAGCAACAAAAACGACAAAACCCGCTCGACGGCGGGTTTAAGCTGTGTGGCGAAGTAACCACTCTTAACAGATTACAAGAATTTTTGCGGACCGCGTTAATGATTTTTAATCCCAAAGTCGTATTATTCGTTTTTTACTGTAGGAGTTAATAGGTTTATATTATGTTAGATACACTATCTTTCACTGAACGTGACGAGTTCCAACGCAGAAACATCGCTGAAAATATCATCAAGTTGCTAAAACCAGAGGCAGACATTTCACCACTGGTAATAGACGGCGCATGGGGAACAGGGAAAACAGAATTTAGTATCAAACTGAAAAATCTCATTATTGAGCAAGAAACTGAATCTAAAGTTGTTTATATTGATGCCTTTAAAGGGGATCATGCAGAATCTCCATTACTTCTCATAACCTCTGCAATTGCCAGCATTTTACCTGAGGAAGAAAAACAACACTTCATTAAGAGATCTCTTCCTGCAATTCGCTTTGGTTTAAAAACGGTACTAAAAGCTGGTGCAGGTTGGTTTTTACGACAGGAGGCTAGTGAAGTTTCCGAAGAATTCCAAGATGCGATGAAGAAAGCAAGCAATGCAGCAATAGATGGGACTATTGAAAATTTGCTTGAAGACCATATGGAATCAGAGAAAAACATAAATTCACTTAAATCTTGCATCGAAAGCATTTCAGAAAGTCAAAAGATAGTAATTATAATTGATGAATTAGACCGATGTAAGCCGAGTTTTTCAACAAATGTCATTGAAACAATAAAACACATTTTTGACATCAATAATGTCTTTTTTATTTTAGTTACAAACACAGAACAATTAAAAGCATCGATAAATCATATTTATGGTTATAGTATTAACTCACAAAAGTATCTTGACAAGTTTATAAAATATACCATCACGCTTCCAGACACATGTTTAATAAATGGTCACGTCGTATGTAAAACATCTGTTATATATTGGAATTACCTTGTAGACAAGACAAAATCATTAAATGAAATTAATAGGTTATCTGGTAGATTTATCCGTGATTTAATTCAACGAACCAACTTATCCTTACGTGAAACACAAACTTTTTCACGCAATCTTAACATTTTTCAACTATTAAACGACGATGAGTACAAAAGCAGTGATCCTTTAATAAATAAGATCTTTGTCGTAGCTGTCTTCATACATTGCTTTGGTGACAAGGAAAAACTAAAACAAGAAATTACCGCAGAATCTATATCTCATTTAGCAGATCTGCTTAACATAAAAGAAATACCTTATTCTTATGAGAGAAGATCGCAAATTCCTGAAATATCTATTGTATTCTTCGGAATAATTAAAGACAGTATTACTCTTAATGAGCGATTTGCCCCTAAAAGTGATGAAGAACTTAAAAAATTCACCACTGTTTATACTGATTATGAACACCTAAATTTTTGGAGTACTACACCCAGAGAGTTATTGATAAAATATATTAATCAAATGTCATTCATCCAGTAAATAATACGCCCCTGCATGGGGCGTATTATTAAACGTCCAAATCTAATGTTAGATCTAGCATGGAAAGGCAGCCATCAATAAATCCTTCGGCTAGCTGTATTTCTATACGTATCAATTTCTCATCCTTTCCACGCGCCTTTGCAATCTTACGCTTGGATATTCTGTATAAATAATGTGCCACAAGAAGCGAATGCTCATAAGGTCTTTTTTGCTTTAGACGAGCAAGACAACCTTCAATAATTAATGCATCACTATCCGAACAAGCCAAGCGTTTCTTGCTGGTATAGGGAAGAAGTCCCTTAAACCCAGCAGCTATAGGTGAATAGTCAACGCCTGAACTATCACTCGCCGCCCATGCTCCCCAACGCTCAAGAACCATCTGAATATCACGCATCAACTTTCTCCACCAAATCAGGCCAGCACGCCAATTGCCAGCGCACGATCGATAAAACGAAATATCAGCTCCAGCTGGGAGCCATACTTCTCTTCAAATGCCACGGTATCCGCATGCAGCTCGTCGTGATGCTTTCTGCACAAAGGCAACACAAAGAGGTCATGCGCTTTTGTACCCATTCCCCCCTGACCGTGGCCTATCAGGTGGTGGGGATCATCAGCGGGCTTTCCACAACATGCACACGGCTGTGTCTTAACCCAGCGCGTGTACTTCTCATTAACCCAGCGGCGACGTTTTGGGCGTAACATAAAAGACTCCGGCGACTCCGGATCCACTTTCAGCGCCAGCACCTTTTTTGCCTTATCTTGGATGATGCTGGTGGCAGGAACCGAAGGCACAAGGTCACTTTCCCGGGTGACAGACGGCACAACAGGCTTTGGTAATCTCAGTGCCTTACGGGCTGCACTTTCCGGTAAGGCATCCGCCAGGTCATTACGAATCAGCCACCAGCACAGTTCCGGCATTGTCACAACGTGACTATCATCAAAACCGAGATCCCGACGCACAACAGACAACACCCAGCGGGCACAGTTATCCGTTGCCATTGATTCCAGCCGTTCCGTGAACTGATCGCGCAGCTGGTTATCACAGTGCCAGCACAGACGGATTGCGCCCGGAGCGTGTCGCATTGTGGTCATGTTCTCGCTGTGCCAGTCGGAATGAGGCCACTGGCAGCCTTTTTCACGAAGTAGCCAGCTTTCAAGACATTCCACGCCACCAGCACGACGGATCACTGCCTCATTGCGGAACACGGCCCGAACAGCAGGATCATCCGCCAGCGGTTGTGATGCCGCGGGAACGGCACCACTGGCGAAAGATGAATAACGTTCCGGCTCAGGCTCCAGCAGTACACGCCCCTGCATAAACAGGGGCATCAGCTCTGAACCTGGTCTGAACAATACGATCCCCATACGCGGGGCAATTTCAGGGGTCAGTAGTGCTCTCACGGTCACCTCAATGAACGGTATCGAGCAGCTTTAACAGCTCAGGGAATCGGGATTCGAAGAAATGCGGCTGCGTCTCGCGCGGATTTGCAGGACTGGTAATGTTCTTGCCGAACATGCAGCCTTTCGCCGTCAGCGACCAGAATTTTTTGATGTTGTTAATCGCGGTACGGCTGTATCGTTCGCGTTGTTCAACGATCCCCAGCTTCGCCATCTGGTGATATGCCTGATTAGCTGTCAGGCGGATACCATACTGTTTCAGCAGTGCACTCAGCGACAGCGTAGGGCGACTTGAGCCATCAGGCGCGTCAGCAGGAGCATCAATGGCATAGCGTGGTGCCAGATTCGGTAAGCCAACAGCCTCCTGGAGTTTCTGACAGGCCCCAAGCACAGATGAGTTAGACAGGTTTAACTCCCGCCGCATAAAGTCCAGCAGAATCACGCCAGCCTGCATCTTGTCAGCAGCCTGCCCGGATAATTTTTCCGGTGCGCTGGTTACCATATCGAAAGTACGGATCACCTTCAGATGGAATGACGGGCTGATCCACATTGCATAGGCATACACCAGTTCTTTGCAGACATACGTCCCCTGGTTATTTCCGCCACGACTAACGTTAACTGGCTCTATATTGACCGAGTTGCAAATCTGCAACTCGCTTATTAAACGTTCGGTTTGCTCATTGCGGAGCCAGAATGCAGGCTTATGCTTATCCTGAGAACCGGCAGCCCTGTGCAGATCGTTCAGGCTGTAACGCCCATAAGCATCACGACGAACTTCAATACCATCAATGACCATCAGATTATTCATACTTCGTTTCTCCTCTTAATCAGGCGGCTGCACCCGCCGTTTTCTCGTACTTATTGATAGTGATCTCGACCTTCCCTTCCGGGATAACCGGCCCCCACTCCACCAGCATTCTTTTCACCTGACTGTCGTCTTCCCACACACCCGCGTGGGTCAGGGCGTCAAACAGCGCCTTGTTATAGTTGTCCAGATCGCGGATCCGGTTATCCGGAGGAAACAACACGATCTCCACTGAAGCAGGTGCCGACGTTGGTTTCGGCAGACGACGTAACTGCTCAACTATTGCTGCGCACGCCGCGCTCTGGAATTTTCGCCCCGCCGCGCTTATCAGGCTCTTACCAGCAAACGCCCCTTTGTTGGGGTGTCGCCAGTACGTGTTCACGCTGGGCGGAAAAGGCAGGATCAGCTTCATACTTTCAGGTCCCTCTCATGTAACCAGTGGGTTGCACGCAGCCTTGCGTTTTCCTCACCGGCAAGCAGTGCGCGGATAATCCCGACCGCCTCGCTGTCGTCGTCCTTCACCGCGGTATGAAGCGTTATCCCCCGGGCCACGCCACGCTTTATCGTGATGACGCCTTTTTTCTCCAGTGCGCGAAGATGCTCCACCGCTGCATTCACCGAACGGTATCCCAGCATGGTTGCCACCTCCTGATTGGTTGGCGGGAAGCCACGTTCTTTCTGATAAGAAATCAGCATATCCAGCACCTGCTGCTGGCATTGAGTTAACGTCGTCATGCCGCCATCTCCCTGACCAGTTTTTCCGCCTGCTGGCGAACCTGCGCCAGAAACGCCTCACCACATGCCTCAAGTTCATCGCGCCCGATGTAGCTGATTGCCGGTCCCTTCCAGGTCTTGTCAAAAACAGCAATAGCACCAGCGAAAAAAGCTCCTGTCAGTACCTGCTTCTCGTCTTTCGGGATAAACCAGACAGGCAGTTCAAAACCAATACGCCCGCGAATAAAAGCAATATGATCTGCATCTTCCGGCCACCACACTTCGCTGGTGGCAGCTTTGATCAGGAAAACATAGCGCCCGCCCTTATCACGCATGGCACTGGCATGTTTCATGATGTAACGCATGCCGGTGATGTATTGCCCCTCATGCTGACTGGCGCGGCTGTATGGGGGATTACCAAAGGCAGCACCTTTAAGCTCCGCAAGACGTTCTGACCAGTCATGCGCCAGCGCGTTGTCTTCCGCCGTGTAATACGCGGCACATTTGGCGTTATCACCGTCAGTGAACAGATCCAGAACAAACGGGCCAAACAGGGTGTTAATTCCCCAGAAAATGTTGTCCGGCGTGCGCCACTGATCGCCCACTTCCTTCAGTTCATGGGCTGGTTTGTTCCGCAGTTCCACCAGCGCCTGGCAATATTTATTACTCATTAAGCCCCCACGTAATTCCCTGACAGATACCACTCTTCACCCGATGCAGCGCGCTTGCTGCTTTTCCGTAAGCACCGCTCACGACGCGCCAGAAAATTGTTTCGTTCTGGCTGGGAGTGGCTTTCACGGAATGCCGCCATCCACACGGTTGCAGCACGACGGTATAAGCCCCTGGACTCCAGTTCTTCCGCCTGGCGGGTCAGGCACAAAATCACACGGGGATCGTTAGTGCCGACATAGAAATTGCGCACAGGTCTGGTTTCACGAACTGGTTGTGGTTCCGGTTCCTGCGCTCTCTCAGTCAGGCGCGGGAAATGTCTGCGTGTATCTCCTTCACAACGGTGAGCCACACGCCCACTCTGACGTAACTTGCTTGCTGACTGCAGAACGCGCTGCCGTGAGTAACCGGCAAAAGCATCCGCAATATCTCCGGAAGTACAGCCCCGATGGGCTTCAATGAATTTCTGAACGTCATTCAAAAGACTCATGCTCACCCCCTGAATCCTGCCGGGATTTGGCTGTAGTCCACGTTGTCGTAACTAGCTTTGAAGTACGGGTCTTCGCGTTTTTCGGTGTACGTGCTGACGGACGGCGATAAGCGCAGGGAAAGCTCATCCCATTTTTCCCGCAGCTTCGACGGGCTGAGCACGTTACGGCACCAGAACGGATCGCGACTGACGCGGCTGTACATCTCGCAGATTTGTTTATGAGTACGACCATCCTGCACACACATCAGGCGAATTTCGTTTGCCCAGGCTGTCCAGTTCGGTTCTTTGGGACGAACCACCTCGCCGTCACATTCGGCGGCCTGCTCGTACAGGGCGATGATTTTTTTCCAGAGCCACTGTGCGCAGGTCAAATCATCCTGCGTTCCCCACTGGCGCTTTTTAGGGCTGAATACAACCGCATCAGGATGGCGAGTTAAAAACTCCTGTTCAGCCGTCTGCGTGTCCGGTTGCGAAGCGTCCGGACGAGAAGTTTTTTTATCTGACGGATCATGTTTTGATTTTACTGACGGATCCCCGCCAGATTCTGACGGGTGAAAACCCGCTTTTTTGCCAGATTTCGACGCATCAAATTTTGACGGGTCAGATTTTGATGCGTCAGATTTTGACGGGTCAGAATCTGACAGTTGAGAAAATGCCGCTGCCTGAAGCTTCGCAACGTTAAGCTGATAAACATTCGACGCATTGCGGTTACCCTGGCGACGCGCCTTACGCGTTAACCAGCCTTCTGCTTCCAGCCGTGCGATAGCCGTTCTGACGGTACTCATTCCCGCGCCAATCTGGCGGGCAATGGTTTCAATTGATGGCCAGCACACACCTTCGTCATTACTGAAATCAGCCAGGCGGGCCATAATTGCCACGCTGGATAATTTCATGCCTGATGCAGCGCAACCATCCCATACATAGCCGGTTAATTTAGTGCTCATGACCGACCTCTATTTCCCTGAATTTACGACGAAACTGTTCGAGCGGGCTGAAGCACTCATGCTCATAGCCTTCGCGGAGGTAGATAACACGTTGTGTTTCCGGCTCCCAACGAATGACTCTGACGGGCACTCCGTAGTGCTCTTTGAACCAGCGGTTAACTTGTCGCAAAGGACTGTCTCCTTCTGCCGGTTGAAATCACCCACAGCCCACTCTGCAAAGCTGTGGGTTACAATTTCCCTGTCACCTGGTACATTTACTGCATAGCAATACTCCACCTTCGCTTTTCCACCCGGTACAGGAAGCGCAATCAGTTGCGAGCGACGGTAGTGTGTTGTTAAACTGTTCATGCGTTAGTTTCTCCACAGTCACGACATGCCACGGCGCCCGGAGCTGCACACTCGCGGGCGTCACTACTTTCTGAAACGCAAAAGATTTTGTAGACCAGTGCTGCATGCTCCTGCAGCTTCGAAATTGAGAGGTACTGCTCATCGTTAATTGCTGTCTTCTCATGCGGTTCCACTACACCGTCTTCAATTGCTGAACGAATCTGTTTTGAATAACTGCCGATCTGTTCAATGACTTCCAGCAGGCGTTGGTTGATATCGGCGTTGTCCACATCCTCGACGTCAGGAAGAGACACAAAGACGCCATTTGCAGACTGCGCCACAGCATCAGCAATGAAGTGAGTGCCACCAGCACGCTGTAAAACCATTGCCCATCCCAGCGGGAAAATCTGATCGCCATCTGCACGAAGGCGGTTGAATAAAGCGTTTTCTGTTACATCGAGCCAGTCAGCCGCTTCAGCGTAACCACCCGGCAACGCCGCGATAGTTTTTCTGACAGCTTTCACGTACCACTCAGGCTGTTTTTCTATTTTCCAGTGATGCTTACCCACGGTTAGCCTCATCGTTCTGTGGTTAAAAATTGAAAGTGTTCTGCTAATCTTTCGGATAGATATCCGGTCTTAAGTCAGATTTCGTAATTGCACCTGACGTGCATTGCTCAAGTTTTTTAGCCAGCACAAAACTGGCTTTTTTATAGCCATTGAAAACCAGCCGTAAGTAGCCAGGTGTTGAGCCAACTTTTCCGGCCAACTCGCCCTGCTGTTCTTTGGTTAAAGAGTCCCAATACGCTTTCATACAATATGTACCTCCGGTGTACATGTTACATGATTGAAATGAACCTCCAAGACACTTGTACCTTAACGGTACAAGGGTTTTAATTTCGTTATGAAAACAATCCATGACATCCGGCGGTCTAACGCCAGAAAACTGAGAGATGGTGTTGGCGGGAATTCTTCCTTTGCCACTATGATTGATCGCGAGCCAACCCAGACCAGCAGGTTTATGGGAGATGGTGCTACTAAAAATATCGGTGACAGCATGGCACGACACATCGAAAAATGTTTCGACCTGCCTGTCGGATGGCTCGATCAAGAACACCAGACAACGAACATCACAAAAAAACCTGATGTTTCAATCACTAATAAACAAATCACATTAGTCCCTGTCATATCATGGGTACAGGCCGGAGCATGGAAAGAAGTTGGATATTCTGAGGTTGATTTGAGCACAGCAGAAACGTATCCCTGCCCTGTACCCTGTGGGGAAATGACTTATATCTTGCGGGTGATAGGTGATTCAATGATTGATGAGTACCGCCCGGGAGACATGATTTTTGTCGATCCTGAAGTACCTGCCTGCCACGGTGACGACGTTATTGCATTGATGCACGATACAGGCGAAACCACCTTCAAAAGGTTGATAGAAGATGGGACACAGCGTTATCTCAAAGCGTTAAACCCAAACTGGCCTGAGCCTTACATTAAGATCAACGGTAATTGCTCTATAATTGGTACAGTGATTTTCTCAGGAAAACCAAGAAGATACAAAATCAAAGCCTAATCAATGTTTATGAACCTGCTTCGGCAGGTTTTTTTATACTTGACAATGTACCCTTGGGATACATAATGTACCCAAGCGAAACAACGAACAGGCAGGACGCCCACGAAGTAGCCGCCTGGGGCATATGAAGTCCAGGATGATTCGTTGAGTCATGTTGTGCCACTAGGCACTCATGTTAAAGCAGGTGTATGAAATGAAAGTCCAGATTTTAAACAATAACTGTGAAGTCGTTTGGTCATACGACATAGCCGCCCCTGTAGATCAGAGCGGCGATAGCTGGACCAATGGGAAACATCAGATTATGGCTGGAGTTGTGTTCTCTTTACGCCGTGCTTTGGAACAGGCTGAAGTATTTCCATCAGACCCTGAATGGAAATGGCCTTTTTCTATTTGTCCAAATTCGGAGAGCACATTTCAGAAAATTGGTCAGAAAGTCGCACTCGAAGAGCATCAGCCAACTGTTTCCTGATTTTTTCAGGTAACTCGTCGGCATCGCAGAAACAACAACGCTCGATCATGTTGAAAGCCGATTCGTAGAACTGTTTCTGCTGAGTGTCGCTGAGACAGGAAAAGAGCGACGTTACGATGATTTTATTAATTGCATTATCAAGTTCTTTTTCATCAAAAGTCATTTGATTTTCCTTTTATGTATACGGGCTTAAAAGGATACCACCGAGCCTGAAGTGGTGAAAAGACAGGCACATAACAGCTAAGTATTTTCAACCAAAGAGAATCCTTAGAGTTGTGGTGAATGCGGCTCAGCGCACGCGGGTTAAGGTTGAGGCTGACAGTCGACCTTCTGTGGATACCCACCCGTCTGGTGTGCAACCTTCGCCAGGCACCGGGAGGCACCCGGCACCACAACTTTATGCTGTGTGTAGTCCTGGCGGTACCAGTTTGTACCCTTGCTTCCGGCTGGTACCGTCCTTTTTACAAAACAGAGAAGAGCATCACCGGACGACGGGCTCATAACCCAATCCATCCGGGCGGCTGCTACCGCAGGTGTTCTTCTCTGTTTTGTGGAGAAACTAATCGGCCTTGCAGGGTCGATATGATGAGGAGCAGCAAAATGGCTAGCGAACGCAGTACTGATGTGCAGGCATTTATCGGGGAGCTGGACGGCGGCGTATTTGAAACCAAAATCGGCGCAGTTCTCAGTGAAGTCGCTTCCGGTGTGATGAACACGAAAACCAAAGGTAAGGTCTCACTCAACCTGGAAATCGAACCATTTGATGAGAACCGTGTGAAAATCAAACACAAACTCTCATATGTTCGCCCGACTAACCGCGGGAAAATTTCCGAAGAAGACACCACCGAAACGCCGATGTATGTCAATCGCGGTGGTCGCCTGACTATTCTGCAGGAAGACCAGGGACAATTACTGACTCTTGCCGGTGAACCTGACGGAAAACTCCGCGCAGCAGGTCATTAATATCGTTCTTAATTAACTGATTATTTATCTCATCACTGAATATCTTTATATAGTTAGGACTTATTATGTCTCAGAACTTAGACGCAACCGCAATTAATCAAATCCATGCCCTTATTTCTGCTCAGGGTGTTAATGAAATTATCAGTAAGATTGGTGCCGATGCTGTGGCATTGCCTGAGAATTTCCGCATTCATGATCTGGAAAAATTTAATTTAAATCGCTTCCGTTTCCGTGGTGCGCTTTCCACTGCCAGCATCGATGACTTTACCCGTTATTCTAAAGATCTTGCAGATGAAGGCACCCGCTGCTTTATCGATGCTGATAATATGCGTGCCGTCAGTGTGCTTAACCTGGGTACTATTGATGAACCAGGTCACGCAGATAACACCGCCACTCTCAAACTGAAAAAGACAGCACCGTTCTCTGCTCTGTTGTCTGTTAATGGCGAGCGTAACTCCCAGAAATCACTGGCAGAATGGATTGAAGACTGGGCCGACTACCTTGTGGGCTTTGATGCTAATGGTGACACCATTCAGGCAACAAAAGCGGCTGCGGCGGTCCGTAAAATCACGATTGAAGCAAACCAGACCGCTGATTTTGAAGATAATGACTTCAGCGGCAAACGCTCCCTGATGGAGTCTGTCGAAGCGAAGACCAAAGACATTATGCCAGTGGCATTTGAATTTAAATGCATTCCGTTTGAAGGTCTGAAAGAACGTCCGTTTAAATTACGCCTCAGCATTATCACTGGCGATCGTCCGGTACTGGTTCTGCGCATTATTCAGCTGGAGGCGGTGCAGGAAGAAATGGCTAACGAATTTCGTGATCTGCTTGTTGAGAAATTCAAGGACAGCAAAGTAGAAACCTTTATTGGTACTTTCACCGCCTGATTTCATTACTGCAAATGCCCCTGCGGGGGCATTTATGGAAACGTAATTTACTCAATAATCGCCGGATGGTGAGGGATTCTTTTTACCAGAATTCAGCGCGGTGCAGCGCATATACGTGGAGAACAAAATGTCATTTATTAAAACTTTTTCCGGGAAGCATTTTTATTATGACAGGATAAATAAAGACGACATCGATATTAACGATATCGCGGTTTCCCTTTCAAATATCTGTCGCTTTGCCGGTCATCTTTCGCACTTCTACAGCGTCGCCCAACATGCGGTTCTTTGCAGCCAGCTGGTGCCGCAGGAATTTGCTTTTGAAGCGTTAATGCATGATGCAACAGAAGCGTATTGCCAGGACATTCCCGCACCACTGAAACGCCTTCTTCCTGACTATAAACAAATGGAAGAAAAAATAGACTCCGTAATCCGTGAGAAATACGGATTACCCCCAGTT
>NZ_JBQZXE010000047.1:0-25439 GCF_053555855.1 Shigella sp. SIG3 | reverse complement strand
CTGAACGTAGCAGGGGGCCTCGTCATTCAGGGCGTGGAGGATGTCAACAAACAGGTTGAATTAACTCCGCGCCCTGGTTTTTGACATTACCCACCGTGCGCGACACAGGGTGCCAGGTGAACTGGTTTGCTGGCACACAGCTTCTGGTAGCGATTTCTGAGGCTTCTTTACCACCAATGTCTTGCCGCATCCATTCCCGTGCAGCTTCTGGCGACAGAACCAGCGGGCGGCGGTCATGAATATCTACCAGACCTTGATCTGCCGCCGCAGTGACGATCAAAAATCCTTCGGCTTCGTCACCACGCTCAAACGGTATGCTACCTATCGCGGCCATAAAAACAGGTTGTCCGTCAGCGCGATAGATAAAATAAGGCTTTTTTTGTCGCCTTCTTTTTTCCACTCAAACCAGCCATCGGCAAAACAGATTGCCCGACCATGTTGCCAGAGCGGTTTAAACATGCGACTGGTTGAGGCAGTTTCTACGCGGGCGTTAATCAGCGGCGGTTTATCCCACCATCCGGGAGCATATCCCCAGAAAACCGGATCCAGATGAAGGTGTTCATCACGTTCACTGAGCAGAAGAACTTTGGTTCCCGGCGCGACATTGTATCTGCCAATGGGTTCGGGATCGTAGGGAATATCGCGTTCAATATCTTCCGCGAGAAGCGCAAGGTAATCCTCACGCGTTTGGGATTGGGCACAGCGTCCACACATAGCAACCTCCTGAGATCATACTGAAAAGAATAGGAGAGGGGGCGGGTAAAATCTATGTGTCAGAGGTAACGATGTTCCCGCTGTGGGCCACAGCGGGAATGAGGGATTACTTCTGAATTAAATAACGAATGGTCGGCCCGTCTTGCTGAATATCCAGCACAGTGTAGCCGTGATTACGCGCATCCAGTGGAATATTATTGATCGACTGCGGACAGTCGCTCACCACTTCTAGGATCTCACCTTTTTTTAATTGCGGCATCGCCTCAAGGGTTGCGACTGCCGGATAAGGGCAGGGTTCACCCACCATATCAAGGCGGTAATCAGGAACGATATTTTTCATGCGATCTCCTTAGCAGTCTGCGGTGCCGCACGGCGGAAGAAGCGTTTTTCCCAGCCGATAATCAACATCAGCGCAGCAAACAGCAGCAAATATGTCACCAGCAGGCCTCCCATCGGACCAAAAGTTTTCAGCAGGTTGATTTTGTCCCAGTCGGTGGCCAGCGCCGGAGCGAAATCATCCCAGTAATACGCCAGAATCGTTGAGCCGATCACGTTGCCCAGACCGACCCACCAGTAGTGCACCTGGCCTTCTACCGCGCGGTACATCCAGCCGGTTTCGCAGCCGCCTGCCAGCACGATGCCAAAACCAAAAAGTAAACCACCAATTACCGCATTTGGTCCCGCCCACATGATTTTAGGTTCAACGCCTAACTGTACGTAACTGAAGATCCCGATGGCACTCACCGCCATACCGATAATGATTGCTTTCGCCATATGGGTACGTCCGGTGATCCACATATCGCGGAACGCCGAAGTAAAGCAGATTTGCGCACGTTCAATCAGTAAACCAAAGCCGACGCCAAACAGCATTGCCAGCCCCAGTTTTGGTTGGTTCATCGCCGTGAGCAGCGCCCAGCCCAGCATGCCGAAAAAGACCAGCATCCCGAGACGAAAACGACGCCGCGCCTGATCCGGTTTTTGCGTCAGCGGTGAGGCGGCAGAAACTTTCTGCATTTTCACGGGAATACGGAAGATGGGCAGCAGGGTAAAGCGCGCGCCAAACCATGAACCAATGGCAGTGGCGATGGCAAAGAACCAGGCATGCAGCGAGAACTGAGGAATGCCGGTAAAGAACGCCGCCAGGTTACAGCCCATTGCCAGACGCGCGCCAAAACCGGCGATAATGCCGCCAATGATGGCCTGCATAATGCGGATACGGCTGCGTGGCATGCGTAGTTTGACATTGTTGGCCCACAGCGCAGCAGCAAAGCAGCCGCCAAACATACCGAGGATCATCATGCCGTCGATGCGGGTTAATGGCGATCCTTCCAGATGGATAATTTTAAAATAACCCCACTCTTCAGCATGGACGCCAAACAGCTGCAGGAGCTGACCGCCCCAACGGGTAAATTCACCCGTGACAGCCCAAAAGGTGCCAGTAATGCCAAAATAGTAAGTGGAGAGAATACCCGCCGCGATGACCGCAGGGATGGGTGCCCAGAATTTAATCAACCAGGCGTGTTTGAATTGCTGCCATGACATGAATGTAGCCTCTGAACTCAGAAGGTTTGAAACAAGAGCCGCGAATCATACACCATGCAAATTTATTTTCGGGGTAATAATTCACAAAAATAATAGTTAGATCAAATTTCTCTCTGAACCTGGAAAGGCTGGCGACATCAGAGCTTTAATGCCACAATCCTCTTTTCTTCTCATGCAGGACGAATGATGAAAAAACTCGCAATTGCAGGCGCGCTCATGTTGCTGGCGGGCTGTGCCGAAGTCGAAAACTATAACAATGTCGTGAAAACCCCCGCGCCGGACTGGCTGGCGGGCTACTGGCAGACCAAAGGGCCGCAACGTGCGCTGGTCAGTCCGGAAGCGATAGGCAGCCTGATTGTCACTAAAGAGGGCGATACCTTGGATTGCCGTCAGTGGCAGCGGGGGATTGCCGTGCCGGGTAAGTTGACATTGATGTCTGATGATCTCACTAACGTTACCGTAAAACGTGAGCTGTACGAGGTTGAGCGTGACGGTAACACCATTGAGTACGATGGTATGACGATGGAGCGTGTGGATCGCCCGACGGCAGAGTGTGCCGCCGCGCTGGATAAAGCGCCGTTACCGACGCCACTGCCGTAATGAAATCTCCCCGGCTTGCCGCCGGGGATGGATTTAAATCACCTCTTCGATAACCCACACGCTGACGCTGCCGCCGTTGCAAAAGAAGGTCGCTTCGCCGTTTTCGTCTGTCACTACGCTCTCTTGCCGGTTCCCCAGAAAATCACGCCAGGTTTTATTGCCGTAATTCTCTCCCAGATGAATGGTTTTTTCGCCATCATCTCCGTTCGACATGACCACCACGCAGCCGGGATATTCGTCGGTGCCACTGCGGCTAAAGGCAATGCAGTTCGGATGGTCGAAAAATAATGTCTGTACACCGTGGGCGAAACGCTGACGGGCGAGAATTAACTCATCAAGCTGTTCGATTATTGGCATATCTATCGGATAGGTTTGCCCGTCACCACCGACATCTTCGTAATGTGCACCGTAGAGGTCCGGATAGAACACCGAAGGAACGCCATTTTCCCGCAACAAAATTAAGGCATACGCCAGCGGTTTAAACCACGGTTCGACCGGTGCTTCGAGGGCTTGCAACGGTTGGGTGTCGTGGTTGGCAACGAGGGTTACGGCGTGAAAAGGATCGGCTTCCACCAGCGTCCCAGTGAAGATCTGCGTCATGTCGTAGTCGCGACCCATGCGCGATGCTTCATGGAATTTCATCTGCAGCGGCGCATCAAACAGCATGGTTTTGCCTTCCACCTGATCAATATACGTTTGCAGTTTATCGACTTCATGCGACCAGTATTCAGCCACAATAAACAGCGGCTTTGGCGCAACTTCCTGTACGTGTTCGATCCACTCTTTATAAAACCATGCCGGAATATGTTTGACCGCATCAAGACGAAAGCCGTCGCATTGCGTTTGTTCCATCACCCAGCGCGCCCAGTATTTAATCTCTTCCGTCACGGCATGATTGCGAAAATCGATATTCTCACCCATCAGATAATCGAAATTACCGAGTTCATCATCAACCTGATCGTTCCAGCCTTCTCCGGTATAGTCGTTAACAATTTTAAAAATGCAATCTTCATCAGGGTGTTCGATATGGTCGATACCGCTAAAACATTTGAAATCCCAGATAAACTGCGAGTATTGCCCGGCACGAGCGGGGAAGGTGTAACGCGTCCAGCCTTCACACTCAATGATTTCTTCGTCAATTTGCGTACGGTCATCAGCATTTACACGCTGCACGCGAATAGCTTCTTTTTCATCCGCGCCCATTTTGTGGTTGACTACCACGTCCAGCAGCACCGCAATGTCATTACGTTTCAGGGCGTCAATGGCGGCCAGCAGTTGTGCTTTATCACCATATTTAGTAGGGATGCTGCCTTTCTGATCAAACTCACCTAGATCAAATAAATCATAGGAGTCGTAGCCGACCGAATAGCCGCCCGATGCGCCTTTATAGGCGGGCGGCAACCAGACCATATTGATACCAATATCATTAAAACCGTCTGCGCGCTCGGCCAGTTCAGGCCAGAGCTTACCGCCTTCCGGGTAATACCAGTGAAAACATTGTAACAGCGTGGGATTACGCATTCTTCGACTCCATTCAAGGGGAATATTAGAAGCGTAGCCGTAATCGGATTATTCGCGAGCCATCGGCTCATTAAGATTCAAAAGAGGTTATCCTGCGGAGCCAGCACAAAGCCGCCCTGATCGCCATAGGCACTTAACACCGATTTTTGCACCGATGACTGACCGACCAGTTTCGCCAGTTCATCCATCCGAATCTGTAATAACTGCTTTACCTTGCTTTCGTTGTCGAGAATCAGGTGCAGCATCGGGCGGAGCTGCTCCTGCATCGTAGTGGACGGGGCAACCTCTTCAGTCAGGTGTGCGATCTCCTGCACCGCATTCACATACGCCATTTCGCTAGCGATGAGTTCGTCCCATTGTTCTTCCGTTGCCAGGCGTAACATGAGCTGGCTTTTTTCGACGAGTTGTTGCCAGGCGAAATACAAATGCGGTGCATTGTTCATCAGACTGGGTCCTGAATCGAAGAAGGGGAGAGTAAAGACTCTTTCCAGGCATCGGCAATATTACGCATTAATGCTTCCACCTCTTCGACTGCGGAGACATCGTTGCGTAAATTGGCTTGCAGCAAACGCCTGACCATATAGCTATAAAGAGCAATTAAGTTTTGGGTTAATTCGTCTTTGCTCTCTTCATCAAGACTCACCCGCAGTCCGTTCTCAATGATGTTGATCGCTTTTGACAAAGAGACGCCTTTGCCTTGCTGATTGTTGTCCTGCATAAACAGTCGCGCTCTAACCAGTGCGCTCAGCACTCCATCAAATAGCATGGTGACCAACTGCTGTTGGCTGGCGCTCATTACGGTGCTTTCGACGCCAATTTGCGCATAGGCCTGGGTGCCTTTTGCCGCGTACATGACCTGTCTCCCGATGAATAATGATTACTTGGAATTACTGTTGTTTTCGAACTGCTGCGTTAAGTAGCTGCTGGTGCTGTTTAACGAGGTCATTAAAACGTCCAGTTGGGTAAATTGTTCTTTGTAGCGCGCGACCTGCGCATCAATGCGATCGCTGGCGGCGTTGTAGTCTTTAGTTAACTTATTCAGGGTTTTACTAACGCCATCGGTAGCGGCTTTAATAATGCCCGTTGTCGAAAGCCAACTGGTCAGGTTGCTGCCGATGGTGGTTGTGATGCCGGTTTTTTTACCATCGCCAACAATCAATGCACCTACGCCGCTGGCATCTTTTTTCAGTGCAGCGGTGAGTTTGTCGGCATCCAGTTCCAGTTTGCCATCGCTGGGATCGGTCGTGATACCAATCTGCGCCAGCGTTTTATAGCTGGAAGAACTGACGGTATTACTCAGCATCGACTTCAACTGCGTCTGAATCGTCCGCAGCGTGGAGTCGCCGAGCAGTGCGCCATTGCTAGAACTCTGGCTATCAGCTCCCGCATCTACGGCGGTGTATTTGGTCAGGCTGCTGAAGGTATCTATTAGCGAGTTATAGGCATTCACCCAGTCTTTAATCGCCGTTTGCGCTTTGGAGGTGTCCTGAGTGATGGTTAGCGTCTGGTTGCCCGTGGTGACATCGTTCAGGTTCAGGGTGATGTTTTCCAGCGCGTCGCTGATAGTGTTGCTGCTGTTCTCGATGGCGACGTTGTTGACCGTCAGCTGCGCATTCTGGGCGGCGACCGAGACCTCCATACCGTTGCTGCTGGCACTGGCGTCATAGCCCATAAAACTTTGTAGCGCATCATCACCGCTGACCGAGAGTGTCATCGCATTATCAAGGCCGGTGTCATTTGATGTGACTGACAGACGATATTCACCGTTACCCACGTTAATGATGCTCGCACTTACGCCCGCTTTTGCGTTGTTGATGGCATCACGGATCCCGCTTAACGATGAGTTAGCCGCGCTGATATCAATGGTAATCGGATCTTTGTCGCCGCCTTGTTGAATGGTGAGTTTGCTGTCGCTGGTGGCGATCGCCGTTTTCGTATCATCTCTGGTGGTGCGCGTGGTCAGGGTTTGCGCCTGCGCCAGATGGGTGACGCTGATGGTGTATTTCCCGGCGATGGCGTTACCCGCGGTGGTGGCACTGAACGCGGTGGTGCTGCTGGTGGTGCTGGTGGCGGAAAAAAGATCGGCTTTAGACAATGCAGTATTGGCGGTCTGGAAAGTCGTCAGCGCGCTTTTCAGCGTACCGTAGGCGCTAAGTTTAGCGGTAAACGACGATTGCTGATTTGAAATAGGGGTTAGCGTCGCTTTTTGCGCGGCGGTGAGGCTATCAAGGATTGAACTTAAATCCAGACCTGACCCGACTCCCAGCGATGAAATACTTGCCATGCGATTTCCTTTTATCTTTCGACACGTAAAACGAATACCGGGGTTATCGGCCTGAATTGCGCAAAGTTTACGTTTAATTGTTTTTTTTAATAGCGGGAATAAGGGGCAGAGAAAAGAGTATTTCGTCGACTAACAAAAAATGGCTGTTTGTGAAAAAAATTCTAAAGGTTGTTTTACGACAGACGATAACAGGGTTGACGGCGATTGAGCCGACGGGTGGAAACCCAAAACGTAATCAACGACTTGCAATATAGGATAACGAATCATGGCACAAGTCATTAATACCAACAGCCTCTCGCTGATCACTCAAAATAATATCAACAAGAACCAGTCTGCGCTGTCGAGTTCTATCGAGCGTCTGTCTTCTGGCTTGCGTATTAACAGCGCGAAGGATGACGCCGCGGGTCAGGCGATTGCTAACCGTTTTACTTCTAACATTAAAGGCCTGACTCAGGCTGCACGTAACGCCAACGACGGTATTTCTGTTGCACAGACCACTGAAGGCGCGCTGTCCGAAATCAACAACAACTTACAGCGTATCCGTGAGCTGACGGTTCAGGCTTCTACCGGGACTAACTCTGATTCGGATCTGGACTCCATTCAGGACGAAATCAAATCCCGTCTCGACGAAATTGACCGCGTATCCGGTCAGACCCAGTTCAACGGCGTGAACGTACTGGCAAAAGACGGTTCGATGAAAATTCAGGTTGGTGCGAATGACGGCCAGACTATCACTATTGATCTGAAGAAAATTGACTCTGATACGCTGGGGCTGAATGGGTTTAATGTGAATGGTGGCGGGGCTGTGGCTAATACTGCTGCATCTAAAGCTGACTTGGTAGCTGCTAATGCAACAGTGGTCGGCAACAAATATACTGTGAGTGCGGGTTACGATGCTGCTAAAGCGTCTGATTTGCTGGCTGGAGTTAGTGATGGTGATACTGTTCAGGCAACCATTAATAACGGCTTCGGAACGGCGGCTAGTGCAACGAATTACAAGTATGACAGTGCAAGTAAGTCATACTCTTTTGATACCACAACGGCTTCAGCTGCCGATGTTCAGAAATATTTGACCCCGGGAGTTGGTGATACCGCTAAGGGCACTATTACTATCGATGGTTCTGCACAGGATGTTCAGATCAGCAGTGATGGTAAAATTACGGCAAGCAATGGAGATAAACTCTACATTGATACAACTGGGCGCTTAACGAAAAACGGCTCTGGTGCTTCTTTGACTGAGGCTAGTCTGTCCACACTTGCAGCCAATAATACCAAAGCGACAACCATTGACATTGGCGGTACCTCTATCTCCTTTACCGGTAATAGTACTACGCCGGACACTATTACTTATTCAGTAACAGGTGCAAAAGTTGATCAGGCAGCTTTCGATAAAGCTGTATCAACCTCGGGAAACAATGTTGATTTCACTACTGTAGGTTATAGCGTCAACGGCACAACTGGCGCTGTAACAAAAGGTGTTGATTCGGTTTATGTTGATAACAACGAGGCGTTGACCACATCTGATACTGTAGATTTTTACCTACAGGATGATGGTTCAGTGACTAACGGCAGCGGTAAGGCAGTTTATAAAGATGCTGATGGTAAATTGACGACAGATGCTGAAACAAAAGCAGCTACGACAGCCGATCCCCTGAAAGCTCTGGATGAAGCCATCAGCTCCATCGACAAATTCCGCTCCTCCCTGGGTGCGGTGCAAAACCGTTTGGATTCCGCAGTCACCAACCTGAACAACACCACTACCAACCTGTCTGAAGCGCAGTCCCGTATTCAGGACGCCGACTATGCGACCGAAGTGTCCAACATGTCGAAAGCGCAGATTATCCTGCAGGCCGGTAACTCCGTGCTGGCAAAAGCCAACCAGGTACCGCAGCAGGTTCTGTCTCTGCTGCAGGGTTAATCGTCTGAATGCCTCTCAAACCCCGCCACCGACGGGGTTTTTTACATTCGGCTTTTTGCGTAACCCCCAAATAACCCCTCATTTCACCCACTAATCGTCCGATTAAAAACCCTGCAGAAACGGATAATCATGCCGATAACTCATATAACGCAGGGCTGTTTATCGTGAATTCACTCTATACCGCTGAAGGTGTAATGGATAAACACTCGCTGTGGCAGCGTTATGTCCCGCTGGTGTGTCACGAAGCATTGCGCCTGCAGGTTCGACTGCCCGCGAGCGTGGAACTTGACGATCTGCTACAGGCGGGCGGCATTGGGTTACTTAATGCTGTCGAACGCTATGACGCCCTACAAGGAACGGCATTTACAACTTACGCAGTGCAGCGTATCCGTGGCGCTATGCTGGATGAACTTCGCAGCCGTGACTGGGTGCCGCGCAGCGTGCGACGCAACGCGCGTGAAGTGGCACAGGCAATAGGGCAACTGGAGCAGGAACTTGGCCGCAACGCCACGGAAACTGAGGTAGCGGAACGTTTAGGGATCGATATTGCCGATTATCGTCAAATGCTGCTCGACACCAATAACAGCCAGCTCTTCTCCTACGATGAGTGGCGTGAAGAGCACGGCGATAGCATCGAACTGGTTACTGATGATCATCAGCGAGAAAACCCGCTACAACAACTGCTGGACAGTAATCTGCGCCAGCGGGTGATGGAAGCCATCGAAACGTTGCCGGAGCGCGAAAAACTGGTATTAACCCTCTATTACCAGGAAGAGCTGAATCTCAAAGAGATTGGCGCGGTGCTGGAGGTCGGGGAATCGCGGGTCAGTCAGTTACACAGCCAGGCCATTAAACGGTTACGCACTAAACTGGGTAAGTTATAACGTCAGTAAATGCCGCACTTTAACTTTGACTACCAGGAGTTCTTAATGATGGTGCAGCACCTGAAAAGACGGCCATTAAGCCGCTATCTTAAAGACTTTAAACACAGCCAGACCCATTGCGCGCATTGCCGTAAATTACTCGATCGCATTACCTTAGTTCGCGACGGCAAAATAGTGAATAAAATCGAGATTTCCCGCCTGGACACGCTGCTTGATGAAAAAGGCTGGCAAACGGAACAACAATCATGGGCGGCATTGTGCCGATTTTGCGGTGATTTACATTGCAAAACGCAGAGTGATTTTTTCGATATTATCGGCTTTAAGAAATTTCTTTTTGAGCAAACTGAAATGAGCCCAGGTACGGTGCGTGAATATGTCGTTCGTCTGCGCCGTTTGGGTAATCATCTACATGAGCAAAATATTTCCCTCGATCAGCTGCAGGACGGTTTCCTTGATGAAATCCTCGCCCCGTGGCTGCCCACCACCAGCACCAACAATTACCGCATCGCATTACGGAAGTATCAACACTATCAGCGCCAAACCTGTACCGGACTTGTGCAGAAATCCTCCAGCCTGCCTGCTTCTGATATATATTAAATAAGAATAAGATGTAGCGGAGTTGTTTTTGTGTTTACAAACAATGGCTCTACACTGCAAACAGACATAACAACATTCGGGGTGAATATGAAATTAGCACATCTGGGACGTCAGGCATTGATGGGTGTGATGGGCGTGGCGCTGGTTGCGGGCATGAGCGTTAAAAGTTTTGCAGATGAAGGTCTGCTTAATAAAGTCAAAGAGCGCGGCACGCTGCTGGTAGGGCTGGAAGGCACTTATCCGCCGTTCAGTTTTCAGGGGGATGACGGCAAATTAACCGGTTTTGAAGTGGAATTTGCTCAACAGCTGGCAAAACATCTTGGCGTTGAGGCGTCACTAAAACCGACCAAATGGGACGGTATGCTGGCGTCGCTGGACTCTAAACGCATTGATGTGGTGATTAATCAGGTCACCATTTCTGACGAGCGCAAGAAAAAATACGATTTCTCTACCCCTTACACCATTTCCGGTATTCAGGCGCTGGTGAAAAAAGGTAACGAAGGCACCATTAAAACGGCTGCTGATCTGAAAGGCAAAAAAGTGGGTGTCGGTCTGGGCACCAACTATGAAGAGTGGCTGCGGCAGAATGTTCAGGGTGTCGATGTGCGTACCTATGATGATGACCCGACCAAATATCAGGATCTGCGCGTAGGGCGTATCGATGCGATCCTCGTTGATCGTCTGGCGGCGCTGGATCTGGTGAAGAAAACCAACGATACGCTGGCAGTAACCGGTGAAGCATTCTCCCGTCAGGAGTCTGGCGTGGCGCTGCGTAAAGGAAATGAAGACCTGCTGAAAGCGGTGAATGATGCAATTGCGGAAATGCAAAAAGACGGCACTCTGCAAGCTCTTTCCGAAAAATGGTTTGGTGCTGATGTGACCAAATAATCAGCATAATGACAAAAAAGGGCGCTTTCACTAGCGCCTTTTTTATTTACGCGTTTTCAGCGTGCATAATAAGAAAATCACAACAACACGCATCGGAGGCTGTTATGCCACTGCATAATTTAACCCGTTTTCCACGGTTGGAGTTTATCGGCGCGCCAACGCCGCTCGAATATCTGCCGCGCTTTTCTGATTATCTTGGACGGGAAATTTTCATCAAACGGGATGAGGTCACCCCCATGGCAATGGGCGGCAATAAATTACGTAAGCTGGAATTTCTCGCGGCAGATGCCCTGCGCGAAGGTGCCGATACGCTGATTACTGCCGGCGCGATCCAGTCTAACCATGTGCGCCAGACTGCCGCAGTCGCGGCGAAACTCGGTCTGCACTGCGTGGCGCTGCTGGAAAATCCTATTGGCACAACCGCAGAAAACTATTTAACCAACGGCAATCGTTTGTTGCTGGATCTGTTCAATACCCAGATTGAAATGTGCGACGCACTGACCGATCCCAATGCCCAACTGGAAGAGCTGGCGACGCGAGTCGAAGCACAAGGCTTTCGCCCGTATGTCATTCCGGTTGGCGGTTCTAATGCTCTTGGCGCGCTAGGTTATGTGGAGAGTGCGCTGGAAATCGCGCAACAGTGTGAAGGGGCGGTTAATATTTCGTCGGTGGTAGTCGCATCGGGCAGTGCCGGAACTCACGCCGGACTGGCTGTTGGGCTGGAACACCTGATGCCTGAAAGCGAACTGATTGGCGTGACCGTGTCGCGTTCCGTTGCCGATCAATTGCCGAAAGTGGTTAACCTACAACAGGCGATTGCGAAAGAACTGGAGCTGACCGCATCAGCGGAAATTTTACTCTGGGATGACTATTTTGCACCTGGCTACGGCGTGCCGAACGACGAAGGCATGGAAGCAGTGAAATTGCTGGCGCGTCTGGAAGGTATTCTGCTTGATCCTGTGTATACCGGAAAAGCGATGGCGGGGCTGATTGACGGTATCAGTCAGAAACGCTTCAAAGATGAAGGGCCGATTCTGTTTATTCATACCGGCGGCGCGCCTGCGCTGTTCGCCTATCATCCCCACGTTTAACTCCGGGAACGCTCATGCAAGAAAGTATACAACTGGTTATTGATTCCTTGCCGTTCCTGTTGAAAGGGGCTGGGTATACCCTGCAACTCAGTATCGGCGGCATGTTTTTTGGCTTACTACTCGGGTTTATTCTCGCGCTGATGCGCCTGTCGCCAATCTGGCCCGTGCGCTGGCTGGCGCGTTTTTATATCTCTATTTTTCGTGGTACGCCGCTCATCGCACAACTGTTTATGATCTATTACGGCCTGCCGCAGTTTGGTATCGAATTAGATCCCATTCCGTCAGCAATGATTGGTCTGTCGCTGAACACTGCCGCCTATGCCGCCGAAACGCTGCGCGCCGCCATTTCTTCTATTGATAAAGGTCAGTGGGAAGCCGCTGCCAGTATTGGTATGACGCCGTGGCAGACCATGCGTCGCGCGATTTTGCCACAGGCGGCGCGGGTGGCGTTGCCGCCGCTGTCGAACAGCTTTATCAGTCTGGTAAAAGATACGTCGCTGGCCGCGACAATCCAGGTGCCGGAGCTGTTCCGTCAGGCGCAGTTGATTACCTCGCGCACGCTGGAGGTGTTCACCATGTACCTGGCGGCTTCGCTCATCTACTGGATCATGGCGACTGTGTTATCGACGTTGCAGAACCATTTTGAGAATCAACTTAATCGCCAGGAGAGAGAACCAAAATGAGTGCCATTGAAGTTAAGAACCTGGTGAAAAAATTCCACGGTCAGACGGTGCTGCACGGTATCGACCTCGAGGTAAAGCCTGGCGAAGTGGTGGCAATTATCGGTCCGAGTGGTTCCGGCAAAACCACATTGCTACGTAGCATAAATCTGCTGGAACAACCGGAAGCGGGAACGATCACCGTTGGCGATATCACTATTGATACTGCACGTTCATTAAGTCAGCAAAAATCGCTGATTCGCCAGTTGCGTCAGCACGTCGGGTTTGTCTTCCAGAACTTTAATTTGTTTCCGCATCGTACGGTGCTGGAAAACATTATTGAAGGGCCGGTGATCGTCAAAGGCGAACCGAAAGAAGAGGCCACGGCGCGCGCTCGCGAGCTGCTGGCGAAAGTTGGGCTGGCCGGTAAAGAAACCAGCTATCCACGTCGTTTGTCTGGCGGTCAACAGCAGCGTGTTGCGATTGCGCGTGCACTGGCAATGCGTCCTGAGGTGATTTTGTTTGACGAGCCAACGTCGGCGCTGGATCCAGAGCTGGTGGGCGAAGTCCTGAACACCATCCGCCAGCTGGCGCAGGAAAAGCGCACGATGGTGATTGTGACACACGAAATGAGCTTTGCCCGGGATGTTGCGGACCGGGCGATCTTTATGGACCAGGGGCGGATAGTCGAGCAGGGGGCAGCAAAAGCGTTATTTGCCGATCCCCAGCAGCCTCGCACCCGCCAGTTCCTCGAGAAGCTTCTGCTGCAATAATAAGAAAAAATCAGCCCCGACGATTCACCTGTCGGGGCGGGACGCCATTTCAAGCGTGATAAAACTGCTTAACAAATCAGCATAACTCATTAATAACATAAGAGAATGCGATGGCTTGCAAAAGTAATTCATTGCCTGAATAATATAAATTATATATAAATCTTATTTATGTGATAGTTTGAATTATCATTATAAATGATACTCACTCTCAGGGGCGTTGCGGTTTACTATGCAGGATACGGATTTTTTCAGCTGGCGTCGCACGATGCTGTTGCGTTTTCAGAGGATGGAGGCCGCAGAAGAGGTCTACCATGAAATAGAGCTTCAGGCTCAGCAGCTGGAGTACGATTACTATTCGTTATGTGTTCGCCACCCGGTACTATTCACGCGACCTAAAGTGGCTTTCTACACCAATTACCCTGAGTCGTGGGTTAGTTATTATCAGGCAAAAAATTTTCTCGCAATTGATCCTGTGCTGAACCCTGAAAACTTTAGTCAGGACCATTTAATGTGGAATGATGACTTATTCAGCGAAGCACAGCCATTATGGGAAGCCGCGCACGCACATGGTTTACGCCGCGGTGTCACTCAGTATTTAATGCTGCCAAATCGGGCGCTGGGCTTTTTGTCCTTTTCCCGTTGCAGCACGCGCGAAATACCCATTCTTAGTGATGAACTGCAATTAAAAATGCAGTTACTGGTGCGCGAAAGTCTGATGGCTCTGATGCGTTTAAATGATGAAATAGTGATGACGCCAGAGATGAATTTCAGCAAGCGCGAAAAAGAAATTCTGAAATGGACGGCGGAAGGGAAGACATCAGCAGAGATAGCGATGATTTTGTCAATAACCGGCTGAAAGGCACGCTCTCAGCCGGTTTTATATTACTGACGGTAGGCTTGTTTAATTTGCTTAACCGTTTTGGAAAATACTGCAGCCTGGGTTTCGTCTTCGATCAGCGCAAGCTGTTTTTCCATCTTTAACATCACGCGGCCCGCGTCAGCTTGTCCCATCGCCTGCAGCATCAGCGTCAGCATCGCTTTCAGGCAGGAGACTTCATTTGCCAGTTCTTGATTATTCTCGGCAGTAGAAAAATCAGGCGTACTCATTTATTTTCCTCGTCATGTTGCAATGAAAATTTGCGGTGAAAAATGTTAAGGCGGCGGAGTATACCATAAGCTTTGCTAAAAATAGCAGTGGTTGTTTTTTGAGCGTGATATCGGCAGTGCTATAAAATACGTTAATATAATGACCAATAAATATTTTTATCATGAATGTTTTTTGCCCGTATTGTTCGGGTTAATTAATGTTACATATTCAGCGGGCTGATTTTCATTTTTGCTGAATAAAGTCAATTTTTGTCACATTTCATCGTAGGGCTTACTGTGAAACGATCCGGTAAGCCGTTGGTGACGGGCGTGACCATAACTGTGGACAATCGAATTGACAAAAACGAGAGAAAAATCGAATACCCACCATTTTTAACGTTTCAAAGTTGCAATAAAAACCGCTAATATACGAATGACTAACTATCAGTAGCGTTATCCCTATTTCTGGAGATATTCCTTTGATCAACGTTCTACTTGTTGATGACCACGAACTGGTGCGCGCAGGGATACGACGCATTCTGGAAGATATAAAGGGTATAAAAGTCGTCGGAGAGGCATCGTGCGGTGAAGACGCCGTTAAGTGGTGCCGGACAAATGCCGTTGACGTGGTGCTAATGGACATGAGTATGCCGGGCATTGGCGGTCTTGAGGCGACGCGTAAAATCGCGCGTTCCACAGCTGATGTTAAAATCATCATGCTTACGGTCCATACAGAAAACCCTTTACCAGCGAAAGTCATGCAGGCAGGTGCTGCTGGCTACCTCAGCAAAGGCGCGGCTCCGCAGGAAGTCGTGAGTGCGATTCGTTCTGTCTATTCAGGGCAGCGTTACATTGCTTCTGATATCGCTCAACAAATGGCGTTAAGCCAGATCGAACCAGAAAAAACAGAAAGCCCATTTGCCAGTTTGTCTGAACGTGAATTGCAGATTATGCTGATGATCACTAAGGGCCAGAAGGTCAATGAGATCTCAGAACAGCTCAATCTCAGTCCGAAAACGGTGAACAGCTACCGCTATCGTATGTTCAGTAAACTAAACATTCATGGCGATGTTGAGCTGACTCACCTGGCAATTCGCCATGGTCTGTGTAATGCGGAGACATTATCAAGTCAGTGAGTGATCAGTTTGACGCAAAAGCGTTTTTAAAAACCGTAACCAGCCAGCCAGGCGTTTATCGCATGTACGATGCTGGTGGTACGGTTATCTATGTCGGCAAAGCGAAAGACCTGAAAAAACGGCTTTCCAGCTATTTCCGCAGCAACCTCGCTTCGCGCAAAACCGAAGCGCTGGTCGCCCAGATCCAGCAAATTGATGTAACGGTTACGCATACAGAAACCGAAGCGCTGTTGCTGGAACACAACTACATCAAACTCTATCAGCCGCGTTACAACGTTTTGCTACGCGATGATAAATCTTATCCTTTTATCTTCCTGAGTGGCGATACCCACCCGCGTCTGGCGATGCATCGTGGTGCAAAGCATGCCAAAGGTGAATATTTCGGCCCGTTCCCGAATGGCTATGCCGTACGTGAAACACTGGCGCTACTGCAAAAGATTTTCCCCATTCGCCAGTGCGAAAATAGTGTTTATCGCAATCGCTCGCGTCCGTGTCTGCAATACCAGATAGGGCGCTGTCTGGGACCGTGCGTTGAAGGACTGGTGAGTGAAGAAGAATACGCTCAGCAGGTCGAGTATGTGCGCCTGTTTTTGTCTGGCAAAGATGATCAGGTGCTTACGCAACTCATTAGCCGTATGGAAACTGCCAGCCAGAATCTGGAGTTTGAAGAAGCGGCATGTATTCGCGACCAAATTCAGGCGGTGCGACGCGTCACCGAAAAACAGTTTGTTTCCAATACCGGCGACGACCTTGACGTTATTGGTGTGGCGTTCGATGCGGGCATGGCTTGTGTCCACGTATTGTTCATTCGTCAGGGCAAAGTGCTCGGCAGCCGCAGCTATTTCCCGAAAGTGCCTGGCGGTACGGAACTGAGCGAGGTGGTAGAAACCTTCGTAGGTCAGTTCTATTTACAAGGCAGCCAGATGCGCACCTTACCGGGTGAGATCCTGCTCGATTTTAATCTTAGCGATAAAACGCTGCTCGCCGATTCCCTTTCAGAACTGGCGGGACGCAAGATTAATGTTCAAACCAAACCTCGCGGCGATAGGGCGCGTTATCTGAAACTCGCGCGCACCAATGCGGCGACGGCCTTAACCAGCAAACTTTCGCAGCAATCTACCGTTCACCAGCGACTGACCGCGCTTGCCAGCGTGTTGAAATTGCCGGAAGTGAAGCGGATGGAGTGCTTTGACATCAGCCATACCATGGGCGAACAAACCGTCGCTTCCTGTGTGGTGTTTGATGCTAACGGCCCGCTGCGTGCGGAGTATCGGCGCTATAACATTACAGGCATCACGCCGGGCGATGATTATGCGGCGATGAATCAGGTGCTGCGTCGGCGTTATGGTAAAGCCATTGACGACAGTAAGATCCCGGATGTGATCCTTATCGACGGCGGCAAAGGCCAGCTTGCGCAGGCGAAAAATGTCTTCGCCGAACTGGATGTCTCATGGGATAAAAATCATCCGCTGCTACTTGGCGTTGCCAAAGGAGCAGATCGTAAGGCTGGACTGGAAACGCTGTTCTTTGAGCCGGAAGGTGAGGGATTTAGTTTGCCGCCAGATTCACCCGCGCTGCATGTTATCCAGCATATTCGCGATGAATCACATGATCACGCGATTGGCGGGCACCGTAAAAAACGGGCGAAGGTCAAAAATACCAGTTCCCTGGAAACCATTGAAGGCGTCGGGCCAAAACGTCGGCAAATGTTGTTGAAATATATGGGCGGTTTGCAAGGTTTACGTAACGCCAGCGTCGAGGAAATTGCAAAAGTGCCGGGTATTTCGCAAGGTCTGGCAGAAAAGATCTTCTGGTCGTTGAAACATTGATGTCTCTGTAGCAACATAGGGGTAATCTTACTGACAACAGATAGTTACCCGTCATTATGCAATTTAATATCCCTACGTTGCTTACACTGTTCCGTGTCATCCTTATCCCATTCTTTGTATTGGTCTTTTATCTGCCTGTCACCTGGTCGCCGTTTGCCGCCGCGCTCATTTTCTGCGTCGCGGCGGTGACTGACTGGTTCGATGGTTTTCTGGCACGCCGCTGGAACCAGAGTACCCGGTTTGGTGCTTTCCTTGACCCTGTGGCAGATAAAGTTCTCGTGGCTATCGCCATGGTGCTGGTAACCGAGCATTATCACAGCTGGTGGGTGACATTACCGGCGGCAACGATGATCGCCCGTGAAATTATTATTTCTGCGCTACGCGAATGGATGGCGGAGTTGGGTAAACGCAGTAGCGTGGCCGTCTCCTGGATTGGGAAAGTGAAAACCACTGCCCAGATGGTGGCGTTGGCCTGGCTGCTGTGGCGTCCGAACATTTGGGTTGAGTACGCCGGTATTGCACTTTTCTTTGTGGCTGCGGTACTGACTCTGTGGTCAATGTTGCAATATTTGAGCGCTGCGCGTGCAGATTTGCTTGATCAGTGATCGTTTCGGCGTAATTTTCAGCAAACGATCAAAAGTGGTGAAAAATATCGTTGACTCATCGCGCCAGGTAAGTAGAATGCAACGCATCGAACGGCGGCACTGATTGCCAGACGATAATAAAATCAAGTGATTAACTGATTGCTTGATGAATACGGGAATAGCTCAGTTGGTAGAGCATGACCTTGCCAAGGTCGGGGTCTCGAGTTCGAGTCTCGTTTCCCGCTCCAGTTTAAAAGACATCGGCGTCAAGCGGATGTCTGGCTGAAAGGCCTGAAGAATTTGGCGCGTTAACAAAGCGGTTATGTAGCGGATTGCAAATCCGTCTAGTCCGGTTCGACTCCGGAACGCGCCTCCACTTTCTTCCCGAGCCCGGATGGTGGAATCGGTAGACACAAGGGATTTAAAATCCCTCGGCGTTCGCGCTGTGCGGGTTCAAGTCCCGCTCCGGGTACCATGGGAAAGATAAGAATAAAATCAAAGTAATAAGCAGTGTCGTGAAACCACCTTCGGGTGGTTTTTTTGTGCCTGCAACTTGTCGTTACACCCTCCTTAATTTTTAATCACCGGCAAAGCCACTCAAAAAGTATCTCTGATACGGACCGGCATGTAAGATAGGTGCTGGCGAGTTGAGATCCACAAGGAAAAGCGTATGAAAACGGGACCGTTAAACGAAAGTGAGTTGGAATGGCTGGACGATATTCTGACCAAATACAACACTGACCACGCCATCCTTGATGTGGCGGAGCTGGACGGTTTATTGACGGCGGTGTTGAGTTCTCCGCAAGAGATTGAACCAGAACAGTGGCTGGTTGCCGTGTGGGGTGGGGCTGACTATGTGCCGCGTTGGGCGTCAGAGAAAGAGATGACGCGCTTTATGAACCTGGCTTTTCAACATATGGCCGATACCGCAGAGCGTCTGAACGAATTCCCGGAGCAGTTTGAGCCGTTATTCGGCTTGCGAGAAGTTGATGGCAGCGAGCTGACGATTGTTGAGGAGTGGTGCTTTGGCTATATGCGGGGCGTGGCACTTTCTGACTGGTCAACGTTGCCCGATTCTTTAAAACCAGCGCTGGAGGCGATTGCGCTGCACGGTACTGAGGAAAACTTCGAGCGGGTAGAGAAAATGTCGCCAGAAGCGTTTGAAGAGAGCGTAGATGCCATTCGACTGGCGGCGCTTGATTTACATGCATACTGGATGGCGCATCCGCAGGAAAAAGCTGTTCAGCAACCGATCAAAGCAGAAGAGAAACCGGGGCGTAACGATCCTTGTCCGTGCGGCAGTGGTAAGAAATTTAAGCAGTGCTGCCTGCATTAAGAGGTCACATTGGGTGTCAGCGTTAATTCTGGCACCCAATAAGGAATTTGAGGCTATCTGATCACCCCACTTCTGGTAACAACCCTGCCGCAATCAAAAATTGCACGCCAATCACAGCAATACCACAGAGAAACACCACCACCAGCGCCGGACGACCACCTTTGACCCGGTAACCCGCCTGAGGATTGTGCTTTCTGCTTTGCCAGGTCAATAGTGAAGGGATAATCAATGCCAGTACCGCCAGCGCCACACCGGCGTAACCCAGCGCCATCACAAATCCTCGTGGATAAAACAGTGCAAACGCCAACGGCGGCAGAAAGGTAATTGCACCAGTTTGCAATCGTCCACCAACGGTATTTGAACGCTGAAACAAATCAGCCAGATAATCAAATAAGCCTAACGCAACGCCGAGAAATGACGTGGCGAGGGCTAAATCAGCAAATAAATGCACCGCCAGCTCAACATGCGGAGAGGGCACCATTTCGCGTAACGCCTGTAACAGCCCGTTTAATCCAGCATGATTAGCCAGCAATCCCATAAAGGTTGTTGAATCAATGCTGCCAAGCGTCGCCACCTGCCAGAAAATATATGCCACCAGGGGGATGGCACTACCGATTATAAACACCCAGCGTAGCTTACGAATGTTGCCATCCATATAGCTGACAATACTCGGCATGCTACCGTGAAAACCAAACGACGTAAAAATCACCGGGATTGCAGACAGTGCCAGCCCCTGTTGCAACGGCAGGGTTAAAAGATTCACTTTGTGAATATGCGGTAGCAGCAATACCAGCATCACCACCAGAAAAATAATTTTGGCGCTGAACAGAAAACGGTTAAATAAATCGACCAGCGATGTTCCAACACAAACCACGCCACCGGCAACAAAAGTGAACAACAGCACGCCAGCGGTTGCCGACATTGAAATACCTGTCCAGTCGCTGATGCTGGAGGCCAACAATTCACCGGCACCGCTGATGTATGCTGCAGTCAGAGCATACATTAAGAACATCATACTGAAGCCCGTCAGCCATTGACCGTAGCGTCCCAGATAGCGTTTTGCCAGCGTGCCCAGACCGGTATCTGCCGGAACATGCTGGTACACCTCCAGCAGTAATAGCGCCGTGTAGCACATCAACGCCCAAAGCCCAATCAACAAGATTAACGTAACGCTAAAACCAACACCGGCCGCAGCCAGCGGCATTGCCAGCATGCCTGCGCCAATTGTGGTTCCCGCCACGATAAAAACACTTCCCAGGGTTCTGTTTTTCACGCTTTCTTCTGTCCTGACGATCTTTATGAGTGATATCTGCGGCGCAGGTTAAGGCATAACGGCTGCTTCGTCAAATCGACGTTACATATTGTGTAAATATAAATGTACAATAAAAGCATTCAGTCCTGCGCTGGCGCAAAGTCTTCATAAGCGGTAATCGCTACGCTAGGCTTTTTTTGAGGAGGAACGATGGACTCTATTCACGGTCATGAAGTGTTAAATATGATGATTGAATCAGGCGAGCAATATACGCATGCCAGTCTGGAAGCTGCGATTAAAGCGCGTTTTGGTGAACAGGCACGTTTTCACACGTGCTCGGCAGAAGGGATGACAGCGGGAGAGCTGGTAGCGTTTCTGGCAGCAAAAGGCAAATTTATACCTTCAGAAGAAGGTTTTTCGACCGATCAGAGTAAGATTTGCCGTCACTGATTTGAAACGGCGGCAGAAACCTGCCGCCGGAGAGCATTAGTTTTGTGTGTCGAGGGTAGAGAGTTCTTTGTCGATAAAATACAGACCTTCGCCGCTTTTGCCTGCCAGGCTTAATTTATCAATAATCGATTTGAACAGTTTCTCTTCTTCATGCTGCTCAGAAACATACCACTGCAGGAAATTAAATGTTGGGTAGTCCTGATTGGTCATTGCAGCATGAGCCAGTTCGTTAATTTTCTGGGTGATTAATTGTTCGTGTTTATAGGTTTCCTGGAATAATTCATCAAGTGAGGAATATTCAGCAAACGGAGATTCAACGGTATTAATACGCGGTAAATTGCCGGTATCAGTCAGGTAATCAAACAGACGCTGCATATGCGTCATCTCTTCCTGGGCGTGACGGCGCAGGAACGCGGCAGCACCTTCGAAGGTATGATAGCTGCACCAGGCGCTCATTTGCTGATAAAGCAGTGAAGAGTACAGTTCCAGGTTCATCTGCTCATTAAGTTTTTCAATCATTTCTGGTTTCAGCATGATAGTGCTCCACAAAGGTTATATTTGTTGCTGTGGCGTCACTATAATTTGTTATTTTATTATTTGCAAAAGGTAAAATATAAACTTCAATTATTAAAAATACGAATGGGAATAAAACGCATTACCGCTATTTCTTTAATCAGCGAAGATCCCCTCGCTGATTAAAATATTTAGAGAAAGACAGGGAAGGCGGAATGATGGCACTGATATGACAAAGTGAATTCCGTATTCAAACATAAGGAACCCGCAAAAAGGCTACAGTTGCCTACTGGCTGACCAAAGGGGATCGCGTGGGTATAGCCTTCCTGCTGGCATGCGCGATCGGCGATCCCGCGACTGACATAACGATCGGTATGGGCATGATGCAAAAAAGCCTGGTCATAAACCAACCGTACAATACCTGTTGCCGCGTCAACTTCGCTCACATGGGCCTGGCGAGTAACCGTACACCCCGCCAGCGTTATTAATGAAAGAGTCAGAATCAGAAGTCTCATGGTCCAGCCAGAAGAGTAAGAGAAAGCACTATTTTACGCGTTACAGCGCTGCGACAATGGCCGGAAAAGATGCCTGGCAGGCGCTATTTCTTGCCATCTGTAGGTGTCAGAAATAGGGGGGCTGTTTTTTGATTATCATTTTTATAACATTAAAGGGGTATTTATGTGATTTGTATCACATAAAGATTGATTTTTGTGATGGTTGTCATATTATAAGCGCAAAGACAATAACACCTGTATAACAAATGGTCGGAGTGCCGCGATGAAACTGCGCAAAATCCTGAAAAGTATGTTCAATAACTATTGCAAGACGTTCAAAGACGTACCGCCAGGCAATATGTTCCGATAACAAAAAACCTGCTCCGGCAGGTTTTTTTGTGTCCTGATGACGGTGGATGTGACTATCGCTGAAGATGTGAAGCCGCTACTATAACGGCTTTCAAAATGCTATCAGGAGTTTACGATGTCCCAGCCGCTGAATGCCGATCAGGAACTGGTTTCTGATGTGGTAGCTTGCCAGTTGGTTATCAAACAAATTCTGGATGTTCTCGATGTAATCGCGCCCGTTGAAGTTCGTGAAAAAATGTCCAGTCAGCTGAAGAATATCGACTTTACTCATCATCCCGCTGCCGCAGACCCGGTCACCATGCGGGCAATCCAAAAAGCCATCGCGCTGATTGAACTCAAGTTTACCCCACAGGGTGAATCCCATTAAAAAAACCGCTGCTTCAAACAGATGAGGCAGCGGTTTCTCAAAAACTTCATCGGCGCAATGTATTAGCGCCGATGTATGATCAATGCAGCTGGTGTGACACGACATTCAGAACATGTTGGTCGGTCTGCACAGGGCACATACCCGCAAGTTTCGCACTGCGCACTTCATCAAGAATGGTTTGCAGCAACAGGCCATCATGCTGCTGTTCTTTTTCCAGATCGCGCAGGAAATTGACGGTTGAATCATCATTCAGTTCTTTCGCTTCATCGGCTAACTGCGCCAGCGTGCTTGAACGTTGCTCGTATTCTTCCATCGTTTTTTGGAACAGTTCTTCCAGAGAGTTCAGTTTTTCACCTGGAACATCAATGGCTTTAACGATGGGGGTAGCGCCGACACTCTTCATAAAGTTAAACATGCGCATCATTTGGGTCACATTACTCTGTGCCTGGGCGCGAAGGAAAGTGGCGGTGCCGTTCAGACTCTGTTCAGAACACCAGTTACTCAGGTGAAGGTAGAGATTGGATGCGTAAAACTCGCGGTTCATTTGAGAGTTGAGTTTGAGAAGCATTCCAGCGGTTGCCATACCTAATATCCTTATATCCAGAAGTGGAGAGGTGCAAGATAAATCAAAACACCATAATTACTGTTTGCAGAATAATTCCTTTCTGCCGGTCCGAAATGTGATCGTGGAGTCAATTCTGACGATGATCTGAAATAAGAATAACGTCTGAACGGTTATAAGAAAATGCTTAAATCATCAAGTTTATATATTTTTACATTTCATTGGTGAAATCAATGTAAATGCAATGAATTTTAATGATAGTGCTTTTTGTATCTTGTTGATATTAATCGATGAATTTGAATTCATGATGAAGTGATGATTTTATAAAACGTTTTTTCATTTTTGCGAGATGGCTCTCATTATACGTGTTCTGTTAATTAATGAGCACAGTGATAATTAATGGCGAAATGAATGACGCGCATTTTCCACATCTTTGAGTTGTGGTTATTACACCATTTCAAAAACTCAACGCCAGGTAATGCGGCCTATTGACTGGTTAAAAAGAAGACATCCCGCATGGGTACCGAAGACAACAAGGATTTCCAGGCTAATCTTATGGATTAATCTGCTGTGCATTCAACAATTTGTCTGACAAATTGGCTTTTCCTTATGTCTTTTCCCGCTAAATTTATGCACGTTCTCACTGTAATTCTGCGATGTGATATTGCTCTCCTATGGAGAATTAATTTCTCGCTAAAACTATGTCAACACGGTCACTTATCTTTTAGATAAAAGGTAATGCTTTGTTTTCCGATTAATTTAACGAATGTCATTCGTTTTTGCCCTACACAAAACGACACTAAAGCTGGAGAGAACCATGCACAAATTTACTAAAGCCCTGGCAGCCATTGGTCTGGCAGCCGTTATGTCACAATCCGCTATGGCGGAGAACCTGAAGCTCGGTTTTCTGGTGAAGCAACCGGAAGAGCCGTGGTTCCAGACCGAATGGAAGTTTGCCGATAAAGCCGGGAAGGATTTAGGGTTTGAGGTTATTAAGATTGCCGTGCCGGATGGCGAAAAAACATTGAACGCGATCGACAGCCTGGCAGCCAGTGGCGCAAAAGGTTTCGTTATTTGTACTCCGGACCCGAAACTCGGCTCTGCCATCGTCGCGAAAGCGCGTGGCTACGATATGAAAGTCATTGCAGTGGATGACCAGTTTGTTAACGCCAAAGGTAAGCCAATGGATACCGTTCCTCTGGTGATGATGGCGGCGACTAAAATTGGCGAACGTCAGGGCCAGGAACTGTATAAAGAGATGCAGAAACGTGGCTGGGATGTCAAAGAAAGCGCAGTGATGGCGATTACCGCCAACGAACTGGATACCGCCCGCCGCCGTACAACGGGTTCTATGGACGCACTGAAAGCTGCAGGATTCCCGGAAAAACAAATTTATCAGGTACCTACCAAATCTAACGACATCCCGGGGGCATTTGACGCTGCCAACTCAATGCTGGTTCAACATCCGGAAGTTAAACATTGGCTGATCGTCGGTATGAACGACAGCACCGTACTTGGCGGCGTACGTGCAACCGAAGGTCAGGGCTTTAAAGCAGCCGATATCATCGGTATTGGTATTAACGGTGTGGATGCAGTAAGCGAACTGTCTAAAGCACAGGCAACCGGCTTCTACGGTTCCCTGCTGCCAAGCCCGGACGTACATGGCTATAAATCCAGCGAAATGCTTTACAACTGGGTAGCAAAAGACGTTGAAACGCCAAAATTTACCGAAGTTACAGACGTGGTACTGATCACGCGTGACAACTTTAAAGAAGAACTGGAGAAAAAAGGTTTAGGCGGTAAGTAATTTGCCGGAAAAATTCCCCTCTGCATGATGCAGAGGGGGTGTGAACGACCAGTGATTCACGGAGACGTTATGCAACAGTCTACCCCGTATCTCTCATTTCGCGGCATCGGTAAAACGTTTCCCGGCGTTAAGGCGCTGACGGATATTAGTTTTGACTGCTATGCCGGTCAGGTTCATGCGCCG
>NZ_JBQZXE010000046.1:0-25500 GCF_053555855.1 Shigella sp. SIG3 | reverse complement strand
GCATGAGCTGATTTGTGATATGAGTCATTTGGTGACAGCCTGGTTGTTATCGGTTTTGAACGTTTTTTGAAGCTATGATTGAAATGATTTATAGTGTTTTTGTTTTTCGTTTTTTCAATGAAACAAAAGCAATTTTTTACTATCTTTCGCGTTTCATTGGTTAACGCCTAAAATTTGTACTACAGGCTTGCAAGCCCCACCAAATCTAATCCCATCAGATCCCGAATAATCCAATGTTCTCCCGGTTTTTTCGTACTTCAAGTGAATCAATACACTGGGGCAAACGCTAACCCGTTTCCGCCAGTGTAAACATATGCTGGAAAGTATTGATAGCGCCAGCCAGAAGCAAATTGATGAGATGTTTAATGCCTATGCTCGCGGTGAACCCAAAGACGAACTGCCGACCGGCATTGACCCCTTGACGCTAAACGCGGTGCGAAAACTGTTTAAAGAGCCTGGTGTGCAACATACGGCAGAAACGGTGGCGCAGGCACTGACCATCAGCCGCACCACTGCCAGGCGTTATCTTGAATATTGCGCCAGCCGCCATCTGATTATTGCTGAAATTGTTCACGGCAAAGTTGGCAGACCACAACGCATATACCACAGTGGGTGACATGATAAAGCCGGAGGAAACTTGCCTCCGGCATTACTATTTACTTGCCTGTGACCGCTGCTGCCGTTCCTGGCACCATCAGCTCTGTAGCAACGATAACAATCACTAGCCCAACAAGCACCGGCACCGAGGTGCGTTTTACGACTTCAAATGGTGAGATTTTCGCCATCCCGGCAACCGCAACGACTACGCCAGAAACGGGTGATAGGGTACGACCCAGGTTTGACGCCTGCAGCATCGGGATAGTCAAATACGCCGGGTTAATGCCGGAAGAGTGCGCCAGTTTCGGGATCATCTCAACAAACGCATAAAACGGCGCATTGCCTGAACCGGTCGTGACTGCCGCCAGCATGGTCAGAATCACCAATACCAGCATCAGGATGATACTCGCCGAACCAAACGAGGTAGCGATAGAAATCAGACTTTGAATAAAGCCGATGGTGCTAAGCCCCTGAGCGAATACCCCAGCGGCAACCAGCAGCATCACCACGTTAGCAAACGCATCTGCCATCCCGCGATAAGCCACTTCCAGACCAGAGAAAACTTTCTGGGTATTAAAGCTGCGGAGGAACTCCAGAATGGAGGCAATCAGCATACAAATCACCAGAATAGTGATGATGTGTAATTGCGGACCCCATTTACCGTCAAAAATCAGTACACCGATGATCGGCGTGAACGGCAAAATGGCATAAAACGCGGGGGCAGTGGTGGTGATTTCACTGACATCTAACATTTCATGAGAGATGTGCTCTTTTTTATCCAGATAACGTTGCCAGAAGAAGTGGGCGATCGCCATGCCGATAATTGCAGCAATTGAGATAGGCAGCGTCGTTTTGAAGGCGAAGTCAATCAGCGACATTTCGGAAGCCTGCGCCGCCAGCACCACATCCCCTGAAGTCGGTGCGAGAATAATCGCCGCCGGGGAGGCACAAATGGCAGCTGCTGCGCCACGACTGATACCAACGTTTACCATCACCGGAAACAGGGTTGCCATCAGCAAAACACCCAGACCGGTTGCGGAAGAGACGGCCAGTGACATCAGACAAGCAACAAAATAGGCGGCAATCATCAGCAGGTAAGGGGAGTTAATATACTGCAATGGTTTTGACGCCAGCTTGACCACCATATCATTCGCGCCGATATGGGTCATGTAAGCGGCAAAGCCACACAGCATCATAATCATCATGCCGAGGTCGCCGCCGCGGCTCATTAGTAATATTTTAACGTATTCAACGATATCCGTGGCGCTGTAGCCTGTTGAAGCCTGGCTGGACGGTAACACTTTGTGCCCCATAATGGCACTGATAATCAGCAATAACAGGCCACCGACAAATAACACACCAGTGGCGGAATACCCTTTAATGATGTAGCGAGCTACACCCACAATAACCACAACCCCAATAAGGAGTTCAATGAATGTCAGCATAATTTTTCCTGTCTCCAGGCCCAAAGTAAATAATAAAAACTTCCTAAAGCTTAAGGAAAAAATATGCCCAATAAATTGGCGATGAATGCTGATTAAAATCAAGAAAAACTGCCATTAAGACATTGAAGTTGCTGTTTTTATACATAGATAACAAAACGCATATTTAGCGGTTGGCAATTATCACATAATAATGTGTGTAAATTGATGGTGGATTGATGCAAATTTGTTAATTGCAATGGTGTTAGCTGCGGCTGTGCGCTCAAAAAATAATCTAATATGAGCATGGGTTGACGATATATATTATATACTTCGTTAAGATGATTGTTGTATCTCGTTAAAAAAATAAAATAATTTTTCCTTGATTGCATTTTGTCATCAAAAAAGACTTGGTTTTTCTTTTTTGACTATTCCCATCGCAGAAAACGACGCATCATCTTTAATCGATGCGCGGAAATATTTAACTTGAACAAGCGGAAATAAATAGAGCAGCTATTCAGATTATTCTTTATGTTGGGTCTATTAAGGTTATGTTAATTGTAGCTTTGCTATGCTAGTAGTAGATTTTTGATAAATGTTTTATGGTCACAAATGAACGTGAGTAAATATGTCGCTATCTTTTCCTTTGTTTTTATTCAGTTAATCAGCGTTGGTAAAGTTTTTGCTAACGCAGATGAGAGGATGACAACGTTTAGAGAAAATATTGCACAAACCTGGCAACAGCCTGAACATTATGATTTATATATTCCTGCCATCACCTGGCATGCACGTTTCGCTTACGACAAAGAAAAAACCGATCGCTATAACGAGCGACCGTGGGGTGGCGGTTTTGGCCTGTCGCGTTGGGATGAAAAAGGAAACTGGCATGGCCTGTATGCCATGGCATTTAAGGACTCGTGGAACAAATGGGAACCGATTGCCGGATACGGATGGGAAAGTACCTGGCGACCGCTGGCGGATGAAAATTTTCATTTAGGTCTGGGATTCACCGCTGGCGTAACGGCACGCGATAACTGGAATTACATCCCTCTCCCGGTTCTACTGCCATTGGCCTCCGTGGGTTATGGCCCAGTGACTTTTCAGATGACCTACATTCCGGGTACCTACAACAATGGCAATGTGTACTTTGCCTGGATGCGCTTTCAGTTTTGAGGCAAATGAAGTTTTAGTAACTTCTTTAAAATCAATAACTAAAATAAGCAACATCAAAAATAACGCGACTTTTATCACTTTTTAGTAAAGTTGCACTGGACAAAGCGTACCACAATTGGTGTACTGATAACCGACACAGCATTTGTGTCTATTTTTCATGTAAAGGTAATTTTGATGTCTAAGATTAAAGGTAACGTTAAGTGGTTTAATGAGTCCAAAGGATTCGGTTTCATTACTCCGGAAGACGGCAGCAAAGACGTGTTCGTACACTTCTCTGCAATCCAGACTAATGGTTTTAAAACTCTTGCTGAAGGTCAGCGCGTAGAGTTCGAAATCACTAACGGTGCCAAAGGCCCTTCTGCTGCAAACGTAATCGCTCTGTAAGATACGTCAGCAAGAATTCAAAACCCGCTTAATCAGCGGGTTTTTTTTGGTCTTTAGTGTGCGGTTGAGGCCGAAAACAGCCAGAATGCCAGTGCGGTCATGGCAAAAGACCCCAGAAGGTTGACGAAAACGTTCAGTAATGCCCAGCCAAAGCGGCCCTCTTGTAACAAAAACACCACTTCTGCCGAAAATGTTGAGAAGGTTGTTAGACCGCCACAAAATCCGGTGGTGATTAATACTTTCCACACTGGATCAATGTTCGTCATCCTGCTGAACCAGGCGAATCCCATTCCTATGATGAATGCCCCAATCAGGTTTGCTGCCAGCGTCCCCAACGGAATCGCCTGATGCAGCGGGTTAAATCGCATACTTAACAGCCATCTCGCTACGCTTCCCGTACCACCGCCAATAAAAACTGCTAAAAGAAGTTGTAACACTGCAAAATCCTGCTATTTGATTTGTATGAGTGATAAGTGTAACGCCGAATAATCGTCGTTGGCGAATTTTACGACTCTGACAGGAGGTGGCAATGCTGGTTGCTGCAGGACAGTTTGCTGTTACATCTGTGTGGGAAAAGAACGCTGAGATTTGTGCCTCGTTGATGGCGCAGGCGGCGGAAAACGACGTATCGCTGTTTGTCCTGCCGGAAGCATTGCTGGCGCGCGATGATCATGATGCAGATCTATCGGTTAAATCAGCACAGCTGCTGGAAGGCGAATTCCTCGGACGTTTACGGCGAGAAAGTAAACGTAACATGATGACGACAATTCTGACGATTCATCTTCCTTCAACGCCGGGGCGCGCATGGAATATGCTGGTGGCACTTCAGGCAGGAAACATCGTCGCCCGTTATGCCAAACTGCATCTCTATGATGCATTTGCCATTCAGGAATCACGCCATGTTGATGCTGGTAATGAAATAGCTCCGTTACTGGAGGTGGAAGGGATGAAGGTCGGTCTGATGACCTGTTATGACTTACGCTTTCCAGAGCTGGCGCTGGCACAGGCTTTACAGGGAGCTGAAATCCTGGTACTTCCTGCCGCCTGGGTTCGTGGGCCGCTCAAAGAGCATCACTGGTCAACGTTGCTTGCCGCTCGTGCGCTGGATACCACCTGTTATATGGTGGCGGCGGGGGAGTGCGGGAACAAAAATATCGGGCAAAGCCGGATTATAGATCCCTTTGGCGTCACCATTGCGGCAGCGTCAGAAATGCCTGCACTCATTATGGCGGAAGTGACGCCCGAACGTGTGCGTCAGGTGCGCGCGCAACTGCCCATCTTAAACAACCGTCGCTTTGCGCCGCCGCAATTATTATGATGTTTTTTTACTCGGCGCTTGATTCACCTTGTTACAGATTGCTATTGTGTGCGCGCGTCGAATGACCGTTAATATTCTCTGGTTTTTAAGGCGCGTTCTGTTGCCGGTTATATGTCAAGAAGGTATCTATGGGTGAGATTAGTATTACCAAACTGCTGGTAGTTGCGGCGCTGGTCGTTCTGCTGTTTGGGACTAAGAAGTTACGTACGCTGGGCGGAGACCTTGGAGCGGCCATTAAAGGGTTCAAGAAGGCGATGAATGATGACGATGCTGCGGCGAAAAAAGGCGCAGACGTTGATCTTCAGGCTGAAAAGCTCTCTCATAAAGAGTGACGTGGCGAGCAGGACGCTCCCTCAATATCTTGTTCGATACAAAAAACCCGCTTCAAAAAGCGGGTTTTTTATCAGACAGATGTAAGTAATTATTACAGGATTACTTAACTTCCATCCCTTTCGCCTGCAAATCGGCGTGGTAAGAAGAGCGGACAAACGGACCGCATGCAGCATGGGTAAAGCCCATCGCCAGCGCTTCGGCTTTCATTTCGTCGAACTCATCCGGGCTAACGTAACGTTGAACCGGCAGGTGATGGCGGCTTGGCTGCAAATATTGCCCCAGCGTTAACATCGTCACACCATGACGGCGCAGGTCGCGCATTACCTCAATAATTTCTTCATTGGTTTCACCCAGACCCACCATCAGACCAGACTTGGTCGGGATTTCCGGATGCGCTTCTTTAAAGCGTTCCAGCAGCTTCAGCGACCAGTTGTAATCTGCGCCAGGCCGTACCTGCCGGTAAATACGCGGTACGTTTTCCAGGTTATGGTTGAACACATCTGGGGGCGTTGCAGTCAGAATATCCAGAGCACGATCCATTCGACCGCGGAAATCCGGCACCAGAGTTTCAATTTTGATTTGCGGGCTTTTTTCCCGAATGGCAGTAATACAATCCGCAAAGTGTTGGGCACCGCCATCGCGCAGGTCATCACGGTCAACGGAGGTGATAACCACATAACGCAGCGCCATATCGGCAATGGTCTGCGCCAGTTTCACTGGTTCATTGGCATCAGGAGCTACCGGGCGACCGTGGGCAACATCACAGAACGGACAACGGCGGGTACAAATAGCGCCGAGGATCATAAACGTTGCTGTGCCGTGGTTGAAGCATTCCGCCAGGTTAGGGCAGGAGGCTTCCTCGCAGACAGAATGCAGGCCATTTTTGCGCATTGCGGCTTTGATGCCCTGGATACGTGTAGAGTCCGCTGGAAGCTTGATTTTCATCCATTCCGGCTTGCGCAGCAGGGCTTCGCGCTCTGTTGCCACGTTTTTAACCGGGATAAGGGCCATCTTATCGGCATCGCGGTATTTAACACCGCGTTCCATCACAATGGGTTTACTCATAGCGTGCGTGTTCCAGTTGCGAATTACGAAGGAAAGCGTTTCAATTCAATAGATTGTTGTAATTATCAACTATTTTTGAATTAACGACTGGCAGTATATCATTGAAACGGACCTGAAAGCAGCCAAAGCGGTCGCGAAAATGTAAAATTGTTGTTGGATTGTGCCATTTTATCGTTCTGCACTGTGATCTGGCTGTAACAATACTTTTTCAAAATGCATTACGGATAACATCTATTACTCCGTGCAGGATGGGATCACGCAGGCTGAATTTGTTGTAGTGGATAGAGAAATCTATTTGCTCCTCATTTAAGGACGGAAAAGGCAGTTTTTCCAGCGGCCAGCAACGACTAAACAGGTTATAAAAACGGCTGGGAATAATCGCTAACATGTCACTGTTGGCAACCAGTGCAGCGATTGTCAAAATGTTGTAGCTGGTGAAATTGATTTGCCGGTCCGGAAACATCTCTTGAACTCTCTGCCGCAGACCGCTGAAATTTTGCCCTTCCGGTAACAGAAGTACATGCGCAGCGTTGTCGATAGTCTCTCTGTCATCTTCTAAAGAGAGTAGTGGATTTCCCTTGCGGCAAATTAACACCATATTGTCGGTGAACAGAACATGATGTTGCACCGTACGATTGGTGCAAAACATGTTATCGATGATGAGATCGGTTTGAAACTGACTGAGTTGGTTTTCCGCGTCGCTGATGGGCGGGTTGCGCAGTAAAAGCTGCGGATAGTGAGTTTTAATCGCCCGATAGATGACAGGAAGGACCAGGGCTCCGACCGAGGGAGTGGTCGCAATAGTTATCGTTCGTTGCTTATCATAGCTTCCTTCGATATCCAGCGCGCCAAGAATGGACTCAAGGCCCTGACTGATATACTCATGTAGATGCATCGCAAATGCGGTAGGAGTGACACCCTGGCCTTTGCGAATAAACAATGGGTCAGGGAATATAACGCGCAGTTTCTGAATAGACTGACTGATTGCCGAGGGGGTCAGATTAAGCACTTTCGCTGCATTAACGATCCCTTTATGTACATATACAGCTTCAAAAATAGTCAGAAGGTTAAGATCAATATTTCGTAAGGTTGTAAATATTTGTGGTTTACCTTCTGACGACTTTCTGCTTAAACAGGGTTCAATTTGATTATTACTATCCACGCACTTACTCCAATTTTATTCATGGAAAAATAATATTTAAAAAATTACAATAATCTTATGTCTAATTGGAACGGAACGCTTTTGCTCACCATAATCAACTATTTCAATAGGTTAATCAATGGGGTGAGTTACGGAGCAAGGCGTGGCACCGCATTTCTGCAAGTGATAAAGAAAATATACAAACGCGAAGGAGATGTAAAGCATTAGCAGGTATTATGAGTAATGACCCAGTGTAAATTGGGCCATTGATGTATGGAATTAAGCGGTAATATATTCGAAGTCCGGATTGTTTAGTAGCGCTAAAATATTTTCCAGTAAACGTGGAGCAATATTATTAGTCGTCGCTTCGGGTTTCCATTGTGATATTTTAGCCATTTCCATTCCGGCATACCCACAAGGATTAATACGTAAAAATGGTGAAAGATCCATATTGACGTTTAATGCCAGACCGTGGAATGAACAACCGCGTCGAATTCGTAAACCCAGTGAGCAAATTTTCTTTTCCCCGACATAGACACCAGGCGCGTCAGCCCGAGGATGCGCTTCTATACCCAGTTCAGCCAGGGTATTCACCACTGTTTGCTCAAGCAAGGTCACCAGTTCACGCACACCGAGTTTACGGCGTTTCAGGTTAAGCAACACATACATCACCTGTTGTCCCGGCCCGTGATAAGTCACCTGCCCACCGCGATCGCTCTGGATCACCGGAATATCACCCGGCATTAAAATGTGCTCCGCTTTTCCTGCCTGACCTTGGGTGAATACCGGATAGTGCTCGACCAGCCAGATTTCATCAAGGGTACTATTATCGCGGGTATCGGTGAATTCATGCATAGCCCGGGAGATTGGCTCGTAAGGCTGAAGACCGAGCTGGCGGACAAGAATTTTATCCTGATACAAAACGGCATCTCCGTGGAGAATGAGTAAAAGTGGGGGAAAAGTATATCACAGCGAGGAGAGGAGAGTTACCCGACCAGGAGCCGGGTAACGGAGAAGCGAGTTACAGAACCATGCGGACAATATCGATTTTGCCCAGTTCTTCATACAGTGTTTCAACCTGCTCGATATGAGTGGCGTTGATAGTGATAGATACCGAGTGGTAGTTGCCTTTGCTGCTTGGTTTTACCGTTGGGGTGTAGTCACCTGGCGCATGGCGCTGTACCACTTCAACCACCTGATCAACCAGCTCAGGTAACGCCTGCCCCATAACTTTGTAAGTAAAAGGAGTAGGGAATTCAAGCAGTTCGTTAAGTTTGGTTTTCATGTCAGCTCCGGCGTAACGTAATTAAATAGCAACTCCCGCCAGAAGGTGGGAGTTTTTTTACTGATGCTTAGTATATGGGGACGGAAATTACACTTTCAAGTGTTCAATTTTTAACCAAACCAGTGATGGAACATTAATTTAATGTAATCAATGATTTTGCCGAAGAAGTTACCTTCCGGGATTTCTTGCAACACAACCAGCGGGCGTTGCTCGATCGTTTTGCCATCAAGCTGGAAGTTGATAGTTCCGACGACCTGATTCTTTTGCAGCGGCGCATGCAATTCACTGCTGTTCAGCACATAGCTGGCTTTCAGATCTTTCATGCGACCACGCGGAATGGTCAGGTACACGTCTTTATCAACCCCTAACGAAGCGCGATCAGAATCACTAAACCAAACCGGTTCTGAGGCGAACTCTTTACCTACTTTCAGTGGGTTAACGGTTTCGAAGAAACGGAAGCCCCAGGTTAGCAGTTTTTTACTTTCGGCTTCACGGCCTTTAAAAGTACGTCCACCCATCACCGCAGAAATCAAGCGCATCTGGCCTTCAGTCGCAGAAGCAACAAGGTTGTAACCTGCTTTGTCAGTGTGTCCGGTTTTGATGCCGTCGACATTCAGGCTGTTATCCCATAACAGGCCGTTACGGTTCAGCTGGCGAATACCGTTAAACGTAAATTCTTTTTCTTTATAGATCGAGTATTCATTCGGTACGTCACGGATCAATGCCTGGCCGATCAGCGCCATATCTCGCGCGGAGCTGTACTGACCATCAGCATCCAGACCATGTACCGTCTGGAAGTGGGTATTTTTCAGGCCCAGTGCGTTAACGTAGCTGTTCATCAAGCCAACAAAAGCGTCCTGGCTACCAGCGGCAAAATCGGCCATGGCGACACAAGCATCGTTACCCGATTGCAGGTTAATACCGCGGATCAGCTGAGAAACCGGAACCTGCATGCCCGGTTTGAGGAACATCAGCGAAGAACCTTTAAACACCGGGTTACCGGTGGCCCATGCGTCGTTGCCGATAGTGACTAAATCAGTTTCTTTAAATTTACCGGCTTTCATTGCCTGGCCGATAACGTAACTGGTCATCATTTTGGTCAGGCTGGCAGGATCGCGGCGGACATCTGCGTTCTGTTCGGCGAGCACTTTGCCGGAGTTATAGTCAATCAGGATGTAGGACTCCGCATCGATCTGCGGTACACCCGGGATCATAGTTTTGATATTCAGGTCATCGGCATGTGCAGCAGAGATAAAGGCTGTGCAAAGAGCCGTGGTGAGCGCCAGGCGCTTCATGATACGAGCGGAAAAAATGGTATTCATGGTCTGAACTACGACATCCGTGATGGAATTAAAAAAGTGCCCTACTATAGCAAATGCACTACCGGCAGGCATCTGACTTTCCGCGTGACTTTGTTAACGTCATTTACAGAAATTGACACATCAGATGCCTGCTTTACGCTACTGCGCGGTAGTAATAAATGACTGTAATTGGGCTTCGGTTTGCAAACGTTGCTGCAAGGTACTGGCTTCGGCTTTGCTGGCGAATGGGCCAAGCTGGATCCGCCAGACCGCGCCATTTTGAGTTACGCGACCGGGGACGCCGAACTTCTGTCCCAGTTGCTGTTGGTACTGTTGCGCACGAGCCTGATCGCTTACGGCCCCGACTTGCACCATAAAGTTGCCGCTGGCGCTTTGCGAGGCGGCTTGCGGTGTCACCATTGCAGGCGAGGTTGCAGGCGTTGTCGACGAAGCTGTAACAACGGGCTGTGGCGCAGGCGTCGGTTCGCTGCCTTCCAGTACACCAGGCGCTAAGGTCGTTTGAGCGCCGAGGAAACCGCTACTGGTTACCGGCGCGCCGGTCGGATCTTCGCTTTTTAGCGTCGAATTACTGACCGGAAGAATGTCACCCTGCGGGCCAGACACTGAACTTGTTCCCGCGCCACCGCTTAAATCGGGAGGTGCAGGCAGGGCATAAGTCTGTTTGGCGACTGTGGTACAAGCCATACCAGGACCAGAAAGCGAACCATCCTGGGCGACAATAATCGGATCGATACGAACTTTGGTGTTGTTTGACGTGTTAAGACGGTCAGCTGCCGCGCGAGAAAGCGAAATAACGCGGTCGTTGCCGTAAGGGCCGCGATCATTAATGCGCACCACGATCATTCGCCCGTTAGCCAGGTTAGTGATTCTGGCGTAGCTGGGGATCGGAAGCGTTGGATGGGCCGCCGTCAGCTTTGTCGGATCGAAAGCTTCGCCAGAGGCCGTCAGGTTACTGCCTGGTTCGGCATCATAGATTGCCGCCAGTCCCGCCTGGCTAAATCGAGACGGATCCTGCACGATTTTGTAGCTTTTACCGTCGCGCTGGTAATCCTGATTTGCCGTCGCGTTCAGTGGTTCGAAACGCGGGTCCGCCCCGCTAATTTCAACTATGGGGCCGTTACATACCGCAGGCTGCGGTACACTTACCGTCTGTTGCTGACCATCATCGCTTGTACATGCCGCGAGCATTCCTGCCGCGATGCAGATCCCGAGCCACTGCTTACGCATTGCGCACCTCTTACACGCTTTTCGACAACATTTTCCTGTGGGTGTGGATTGACATTACAATCCCGAACCCAGCCATCAGCACAATTAGCGCCGATCCTCCATAACTGACCAGTGGGAGCGGAACCCCTACAACCGGCAGAATACCGCTTACCATACCAATATTTACGAAGACATAAACGAATAATATCAGCATTAAGCCACCAGCCATGACGCGACCAAAGGTGGTTTGCGCTCTGGCGGCTATCCACAGCCCGCGCATGATCAGCAGAATGTAGAGAGCGAGCAGAATCAGAATGCCCACTAATCCCAGCTCTTCCGCCAGTACCGCGAAGATAAAGTCAGTATGGCGTTCGGGGAGAAATTCAAGCTGTGACTGAGTGCCGTGCAGCCAGCCTTTGCCGCGTAATCCGCCGGAGCCAATAGCAATTTTAGACTGAATAATGTGATAGCCCGCGCCGAGTGGGTCTGATTCCGGGTCTAGGAGCATCATTACGCGCTGGCGCTGGTAATCATGCATCAGGAAGAACCATAGAATCGGAATGAACGCCGCTACCAGCACTACTGCGACGCCAATCAGACGCCAGCTAAGGCCAGAGAGGAACAGTACAAACAGACCGGAAAGCGCAACGAGGATTGATGTTCCCAGGTCAGGCTGTGCAGCCACCAGCAGCGTGGGCATAAATATCAGCACCAGCGCGATGCCAGTGTTCTTCAACGATGGCGGGCAAACGTCGCGGTTGATAAAGCGCGCAACCATCAGTGGTACGGCTATTTTGGCAATTTCCGACGGCTGAAAACGAACAATACCGAGGTCCAGCCAGCGTTGAGCGCCTTTAGAGATGGCTCCGAAAGCATCTACCGCCACCAGCAAAATAATACAGATGATATAGAGATAGGGGGCCCAGCCTTCATAAACGCGTGGAGGAATTTGCGCCATCACCACCATGATGACCAGACCCATCGCGATTTGGCCGATTTTACGCTCCATCATGCCAATATCCTGACCGCTGGCGCTCCAGATAACCAGGGCGCTGTAAACCAGCAATGCCAGTAAAATCAGCAGCATTGTGGGATCGAGATGGACTTTATCCCAGAATGTTTTTTTATTCGGATTAGCCGTCATGATTAATGGTCCTCCGCTGCGGCAACCGCTGGATTTTCCGCAGGCAGATCGGTGTTGTTATCACCCAGCATAATGTGGTCGAGGATCTGGCGCATCAGCGTACCAACCGCCGGACCCGCGCCGCCGTTCTCCAGAATCATGGCGACAGCCACTTGCGGATTGTTGTATGGCGCAAAGGCGGTCATCAGTTTGTGGTCACGTAAACGCTCGGCAATTTTGTGCGCATTATAGGTTTCGTTCGCTTTCAGACCGAAGACCTGAGCGGTACCAGATTTCGCCGCAATTTTGTACGGTGCGCTGGCAAAGTATTTATGCGCCGTACCATTAGGGCGGTTAGCAACACCGTACATACCGTCTTTCGCCAGCTCCCAGTAACCGGAATGAATATCGCCGACGGGCGGTTCATGCGGTTGTACCCATGGCACCTGTTTGCCGTCTTCGGCGGTGCTCATCAGCAAATGCGGAACCTTCACGATACCGTCATTAATCAGGATCATCAGTGCCTTACTCATCTGGATTGGGGTCGCTGTCCAGTAACCCTGGCCGATACCAACCGGAATGGTGTCACCCTGATACCACGGTTTTTTAAAGCGTTTCTGTTTCCATTCGCGGGTAGGCATGTTGCCGGAACGTTCTTCCGCCAGGTCGATACCGGTGTAATGACCATAACCGAATTTACCCATCCATTCGGAGAGGCGATCGATCCCCATATCGTAGGCCACCTGATAGAAGAAGGTATCCGCAGATTCTTCCAGCGATCTTGTGACATTCAGACGCCCGTGGCCCCATTTTTTCCAGTCACGATAACGTTTTTCCGACCCTGGTAGTTGCCACCAGCCTGGGTCAAACAGCGTCGTATTGCGCGTGATCACCCCGGCGCTTAATGCCGAAACCGCCACATAGGGTTTAACTGTAGACGCGGGAGGATAAACCCCCTGTGTGGCGCGGTTCACCAGCGGTGTATTCGGGTCGTTCAGCAAGGCGGAATAATCTTTGCTGGAGATACCGTCAACAAACAGGTTTGGGTCATAACTAGGCGTGGAAACCAGCGCCAGCACCCCACCTGTACGCGGATCGGTAACAACCACAGCTGCGCGGCTACCCGCCAGCAGCGTTTCAATATATTGCTGGAGTTTGAGATCCAGCGTCAGGTAAATATCGTGTCCGGCTTGCGGTGGTACTTCTTTTAACTGGCGGATAACACGCCCACGGTTGTTAACTTCAACCTCTTCATAACCGGTCTGACCGTGCAGCACGTCTTCATAGTAACGCTCAATGCCCAGCTTACCAATATCATGCGTTGCCGCATAGTTGGCCAGTTTGCCGTCATTATTCAGGCGTTCGACGTCTTTATCGTTGATTTTCGACACATATCCGATGACGTGGGTCAACGCCGAACCGTAAGGATAGTAACGACGTTTATAGCCTTTAACTTCGACACCCGGAAAACGGTACTGATTGACGGCAAAGCGAGCTACTTGTACTTCGGTCAGGTTAGTTTTCACCGGAATAGAGGTGAAACGGTGTGAACGTGCGCGCTCTTTTCGGAATGCAGCAATATCGTCATCGGTCAGATCTACCACGCTGCGCAAAGCGTCCAGCGTTTGCTGCACGTTATCGACTTTCTCCGGCATCATTTCTATCTGGTAGATAGTGCGGTTGAGGGCCAGAGGGATACCGTTACGGTCGTAGATAATGCCGCGGCTGGGCGCGATAGGCACCAGCTTAATGCGGTTTTCATTAGAGCGGGTCTGGTAGTCGGTAAAGCGAACAATTTGCAGATTATACAGGTTGGCGATAAGCACGCCGGTCAGCAGCAAAATCCCCAAAAAGGCGACCAGCGCCCGGCGCACAAACAGCGCGGACTCTGCCGTATAGTCGCGAAAAGAGTTCTGTAGTTTCATCCGCTGCGTTTTCTACTCAAAGCTCCCTTATCACTCACGGTGATAAGGATGGTTGGTGGTGATGCTCCACGCCCGGTACAGACTCTCTGCGACCAGCACGCGAACCAGCGGATGGGGGAGGGTAAGCGCCGACAGCGACCAGCTCTGCTCAGCCGCCGCTTTACAGGCAGGCGACAACCCTTCAGGCCCGCCAATCAGTAGACTTACGTCGCGACCATCCAGCTTCCAGCGTTCCAGCTCAGCGGCTAACTGCGGCGTATCCCAGGGCTTGCCTGGAATATCGAGGATGACAATGCGGTTTTTGCCTGCGGCCGCCAACATCTGCTCACCCTCTTTGTCGAGTATGCGCTTGATGTCCGCATTCTTGCCGCGTTTGCCGGCCGGAATTTCAATCAGCTCGAAGGGCATATCTTTCGGAAAACGACGCAGGTACTCGGTAAAACCGGTTTGTACCCAGTCCGGCATTTTCGTTCCCACGGCGACAAGTTGCAGCTTCACGCATTAACTCCAGAGTTTTTCCAGTTCATACAGGCGACGGCTCTCTTCCTGCATGACATGGACAATCACATCGCCCAAATCCACGACAATCCAGTCGGCGCTGTTTTCACCTTCTACGCCGAGCGGTAACAGGCCCGCTGCGCGAGACTCCTGCACAACGTGGTCAGCAATGGACATAACATGACGGCTGGACGTACCCGTACAGATGATCATGCAGTCGGTGATGCTGGATTTGCCTTGAACGTCTAAGGCGATGATGTCCTGACCTTTGAGGTCATCAATTTTGTCGATAACAAAATCCTGGAGTGCTTTACCCTGCAAGTTTTCCCCCTGGGTGAATCAAATAGATAAAAATGGTCTGTCAGTATACCTGAACCAGAGGCGATTTCGGGACAATTGTCGCCGAATCGGCTTTCGAAAGTGGGCTATCATCCCACCCCGCGCCGCAGATTGCATCGCCATTTTTGTAAAACAATTTCTACAAAGTCGTGTCTGGCGGAAAAAGTCTGGCTGCGGAGAATATCAGCCTGCCCGGGGCTGTCAATGGTCGTTGCGGCTTACCCGTAAAAAAACAGAAAAGTCATGCATTCTCGACCCCGATGGCACGGCTATTGAGGACGCGTAGCGTCGCGAATTTTTGGTTGATATCAATGGCGCTCCAACACCCCTGGTCAACGCGAAAATGCCACATAGACTCGGCAGGCATGCCAATTAAACGAGCAATTAACAGACTCAGTACGCCCTGATGGCTGACGATTAAAATATTCTGATAGTGCTGATATTCACTAAGCCTTGCGATAAAGCGTTCCACACGTTGCGAAAATGCCTGAAATCCTTCACCGTTCGTGGGGATAGCATGCTGCCAGTCATTGCACCACGCGCTATAGTTTTCGGCATCTTCTTGCATGAGGTCGCGATGATGTCGCATCTCCCAGTCGCCAAAAAACATTTCGTTGAGTTCAGGGATGATATGAACGGGGAGCTGGCGGTCACTGAGAACCAGTCGCGCGGTATGCTGTGCCCGTTCCAGTTCACTGCATAAAACCAGGTCAAAGGAAACATCATCTAGCAGTGTATGCAGATTTTGCGCTTGCTCAATACCGCGTGCGGTCAGGGGTGTGGGCGCATGACCGCTGTACAGACCATCGACATTCGCTTGTGTTTCGCCATGACGAATTAACCACAGTCGCATCATGCCCTCCGTAACGACAGGTATCAGCGATACAAGCCTTGTTGGTTAATGTAAGTCAATACCGGTTCCGGCAATAAATCCTCACACGATTCACCGTTTTGCAAACGTTCGCGGATGATGGTCGCCGAGATGTTAAACCACGGCGTTTCAGCCAGATAAATTTTACCGGCAGGCTGAAGGTGAAGATCTTCCGGGTTATGTGTCAAATGATCTTCCAGCCATTGCTGGTATTGCGGTTGCGCCATTTCAAGTGGGTAACCTGGACGCCGACAGACGATCAAATGTGCATTGTCGAGTATCGTTTCGTATTCGTACCAGGTCGGAAAGGTCAGCAATGAATCCTGACCAATAATAAACGCCAGCGGCACGTCCGGTCCTTGTTCCTGCCGCCACTCTTTCAGTGTTTGTGCAGTGTAAGAGGGGGCATTGCGCTTTAGCTCGCGTTCATCAAGAGTAAATAATGGCTTGTCGGCAATCGCCAGTTCAAGCATGTGTTTACGCTGCACGCTGTTCGCTTCCGGCTGGGGACGATGCGGAGGAACATTATTAGGGATGATTGTGACCCGCGTCAGACCAATCAAATTCGCCAGCGTTTCCACGGGTTTTAGATGACCATAGTGCACCGGATCAAAGGTGCCGCCAAACAGAGCCTGTAAAGATTTCATATCAACCGTCGATAAATACGTCCGCCAGGGGTTTATGGCACAACAGAAGAGATAACCCTTCCAGCTCTGCCCACACTGACTGACCGTAATCTTGTTTGAGGGTGAGTTCCGTTCGTGTCAGGAGTTGCACGGCCTGACGTAACTGCGGCTGACTTAAGCGATTTAACGCCTCGCCCATCATGCCCCGGCGGTTCTGCCATACCCGATGCTTATCAAACAACGTACGCAGTGGCGTATGGGCAGACTGGCGTTTCAGGTTAACCAGTAACAACAGTTCACGTTGTAATGTGCGCAACAAAATAACCGGCTCGCTGCCTTCCAGACGCAGTTGCTGAAGAATATGCAACGCGCGCTTACTTTTTCCCATCAACAAAGCATCAACCCAATGAAAAGGGGTGAAATGCGCGGCATCATTCACCGCCTGTTCAACGCGCGGTAATGTCAGTTTGCCGTCTGGCCAGAGCAGCGATAAACGCTCCAGTGCCTGAGCCAGCGCCAGCAGGTTACCTTCATAACAGTAGCAGAGCACCTGATTCGCCGCGTCATCCAGTTCTAAGTTGAGCTGTTTTGCGCGCACAGCAACCCAGCGGGGAAGCTGAGCCTGCTCCGGTGTCTGACAGGTCACCTGCACGCTGCGATTCGCAAGAGCAGTAAACCAGGCGGCATTTTCTTGCGCTTTGCTTAATTTATTACCGCGGACGATCAACAGCAGGTCGTCATGCAGAAGTCCGGTGAGTGTGAGAAGTTGTTCATTGATCGCCGCATTCGGTCCGTTTTCTGGTAACAACAGCAATAGCGTTTGTCGACTGGCAAACAGACTCATAGCCTGGCATAACGAAAAGATCGCATTCCAGTCAGTGTTGGGATCAATGGAAAAAGTGTGGTGTTCTTCGAATCCTTGTGCCGCAGCTACCTGGCGAACAGCGTCCTGGCTTTCCTGCAATAACAGAGGATCGTTACCAAGTAAAAGATACGCCGCGCGCAGCCCTTCATTGAGCTGCGCGCGGAGTTGTTCCGGGTACAACCGAATCATCAGTTACCCAGCATGGTGGAGACGCGTGCAGGCGTTGCCGGAGTATCCGTTGTGGTCGACGTCTGTTCTTCGTCGGAACGAATATCCGCAGCACGGATGCTTGGCAGCTTACGAATCAGCTGTTCGGCAGCACGGTCGTACATCTCTTTTACGATCATGTCTTGTTCGTTATCTTTCGCTAACGCCATTTGCGGGTTATCGAAGAATGAACGGAAGACTTTGGCGCTAATCGGGTAGATATCACGGCCGGGGATCAACACGGTCGCATTCACCGTCATGATCATCTGATACTCTGCTGTTTGACCGTTACGGAATACCGATGCGGTATCTTTCGCGATGCTCACTTTACCCAAACGCAGGGATGGAACGTCCTTACGCGTGGTTTCTTTATCAAGCAACTCGACACCATTCAGACGTAACTGGTTACGCACCGCACGGCTTAATGGCCCGTTCGGATCGCCTGAGTCTAGGATCATGACCTTCATAGTGGAAGGAACCTGCGTGGTGTCACGCAGATGCCAGCCACACCCGGCGGTGATTAACACCGCCAGAGATAACAACAATGTTGCCAGATATCGCACGCTTCCTCCCGCGCTTAGCCAACGACCAGATTGAGGAGTTTACCTGGTACGTAAATCACTTTACGTACAGTAACGCCATCAAGATATTTTGCTACCAGATGTTCCTGGCCAGCACGTTCGCGAACCTGTTCTTCCGTTGCGTCCACCGGAACGGTGATTTTGGCACGGACTTTACCGTTAACCTGCACCACGACCAGCGTGGAGTCTTCCACCATCGCTTTTTCGTCAGCAACCGGCCACGGCGCGTTGTCGATATCGCCTTCGCCTTTGAGTTCCTGCCACAGCGTGAAGCAGATGTGCGGGGTGAACGGGTTGAGCATACGGACAACGGCCAGCAGTGCTTCCTGCATCAGAGCGCGATCCTGCTCGCCATCGGTCGGTGCTTTCGCCAGTTTGTTCATCAGCTCCATAATCGCCGCAATTGCGGTGTTGAAGGTCTGACGACGGCCGATATCATCGGTCACTTTAGCGATAGTTTTATGCACATCGCGACGCAGCGCTTTCTGATCTTCAGTCAGCGCATCAACGTTCAGTGCCGCAACATCACCTTTTGCTGTGTGCTCGTACACCAGTTTCCAGACACGTTTCAGGAAGCGGTTAGCCCCTTCCACACCGGATTCCTGCCATTCGAGAGTCATATCAGCCGGAGAAGCAAACATCATAAACAGACGAACGGTGTCCGCGCCGTAACGTTCAACCATCACCTGCGGGTCGATACCGTTGTTCTTCGACTTGGACATTTTGCTCATGCCGGTATAAACCAGTTCATGGCCTGCCGCATCTTTCGCTTTCACGATACGGCCTTTCTCGTCACGTTCAACGATAGCATCAACCGGGGAAACCCAGTTACGTTCGCCGTTTTCGCCAACATAGTAGAAGGCATCTGCCAGCACCATACCCTGACACAGCAACTGTTTCGCTGGTTCGTCAGAGTTCACCATGCCTGCATCACGCATCAGTTTGTGGAAGAAGCGGAAGTAGAGCAGGTGCATAATGGCGTGTTCGATACCACCAATGTAGATATCCACCGGCAGCCAGTAGTTAGCCGCTTCGGAATCCAGCATACCTTCTTTGTACTCTGGGCAAGTGTAGCGCGCATAGTACCAGGAGGACTCCATAAAGGTGTCGAAAGTGTCGGTTTCACGCAGCGCTGGCATACCGTTAACGGTAGTTTTTGCCCACTCCGGATCTGCTTTAATCGGGCTGGTAATGCCGTCCATCACCACATCTTCCGGCAGGATCACCGGCAGCTGGTCGTCCGGGGTTGGCATTACGGTACCGTCTTCCAGCGTCACCATCGGAATCGGCGCGCCCCAGTAACGCTGACGAGAAACACCCCAGTCGCGCAGGCGGTAGTTCACTTTACGCTCGCCAACGCCCATCGCAGTCAGTTTATCGGCGATGGCGTTGAAGGCCGCTTCATGGTCAAGACCGTTGAACTCGCCAGAGTTGAACAGCACGCCTTTTTCAGTCAGGGCTTGCTGAGAAAGATCTGGCTCAGAGCCGTCAGCCGCCAGGATAACCGGTTTGATGTTCAGGCCGTATTTAGAGGCAAACTCGTAGTCGCGCTGGTCGTGACCCGGAACCGCCATAACTGCGCCCGTGCCGTACTCCATCAATACGAAGTTTGCTGCCCAAACGGGAATTTCTTCGCCCGTTAATGGGTGAACAGCTTTAAAGCCAGTATCGACGCCTTTTTTCTCCAGCGTCGCCATTTCAGCTTCGGCAACTTTGGTGTTACGGCATTCGTCAATAAAGGCCGCCAGTTCAGGATTATTTTCCGCCGCTTTCTGCGCCAGCGGATGACCCGCAGCTACCGCCAGGTAGGTACAACCCATAAAGGTGTCCGGGCGGGTAGTGTAAACGGTCAGCGTGTTGTCATAGTCGTTAACGTTGAAGGTGATCTCCACGCCTTCGGAACGACCGATCCAGTTACGCTGCATGGTTTTAACGGTGTCTGGCCAGTGATCCAGTTTATCCAGATCGTTGAGCAGCTCGTCAGCGTAAGCAGTGATTTTGATAAACCACTGCGGGATCTCTTTACGTTCAACTTTGGTATCGCAGCGCCAGCAGCAGCCGTCGATAACTTGTTCGTTCGCCAGTACGGTCTGGTCGTTCGGGCACCAGTTGACCGCAGAAGTCTTTTTATATACCAGGCCTTTTTTATACAGCTCGGTGAAGAATTTCTGTTCCCAACGGTAGTATTCCGGCGTACAGGTTGCCAGCTCGCGGCTCCAGTCATAACCAAAGCCCAGCATTTTGAGCTGGTTTTTCATATACGCGATGTTGTCGTACGTCCACGGTGCCGGAGCGGTGTTGTTTTTCACCGCCGCGCCTTCCGCAGGCAGACCAAACGCGTCCCAGCCGATCGGCTGCAGAACGTTTTTGCCCAGCATGCGCTGGTAACGGGCGATCACGTCACCGATGGTGTAGTTACGTACGTGGCCCATGTGTAGTCGACCAGAAGGATAGGGAAGCATAGACAGGCAGTAATACTTCTCTTTGCTCTCGTCTTCGGTTACTTCAAATGTGCGCTTCTCATCCCAATGAAGCTGTACTTTGGATTCTATCTCTTCCGGGCGGTATTGCTCTTGCATGGCAGCCAGTGGTCCTGTTTTCAATACGGCTACAAATGTAGCGTTGAGGTGGTTTTTCAGATCCGCATAGCATAGCCCAAACGTCCGCGTCAAAACAGCCTTTCGCGCACTCGACGTTGAAATGATGCCCGGATTATTCGTACATTAATTTACAGAGTTTGTGGGCGTATTAGCAAAGCAAGGAACAAAGAACGTCTATTATTATAGTCAGTTAACGACCCGGGAGATGAAACGATGAACAAGGTTGCTCAATATTACCGTGAACTGGTCGCGTCACTGAACGAACGCCTGCGCAATGGCGAACGTGATATCGACGCACTGGTGGAACAGGCGCGCGAGCGCGTAATAAAAACAGGGGAGTTAACGCGAACCGAGATCGATGAGCTGACGCGAGCTGTCAGACGTGACCTGGAAGAGTTCGCCATGAGCTATGAAGAGAGCCTGAAAGAAGAATCTGACAGCGTCTTTATGCGGGTGATTAAAGAAAGCTTGTGGCAGGAGCTGGCAGACATCACCGATAAAACGCAGCTTGAATGGCGCGAAGTTTTCCAGGACCTCAATCATCATGGGGTTTATCACAGCGGAGAAGTGGTCGGGCTGGGAAATCTGGTCTGCGAGAAATGTCACTTCCATCTCCCGATCTACACACCGGAAGTGCTGACGCTATGCCCGAAATGTGGTTATGACCAGTTCCAGAGACGCCCGTTTGAGCCGTAATAGTCTGATTTCGCATAGCAATAAAGAGAATATGGGCAGAATGAAATTCCCCGGCCCTTGTTTTTATTTCTACAGTAAAGCTTCAGTCTCACGAATTTCCTGACTGACATCTCTGGTTCCGGATGACTGAACTTTACGATACAGGTCGAGAGCCTGTCGGAGATCGACAGGTCTTCCTTCTCCGTAGTGATACATAATGGCCAGGTTATACCAGGCAGTGGCGTCATTGCATTCAGCGGCTTTCGTAAACCATTCAAAGGCAGCCTGATAATCTTTCTCAACGCCTTGTCCGTGTTTATACATATAACCGATGTTGACGTAAGCGCCGACGCTTTCCTGAGCGGCAGCCTTCAGATACCAGTACATCGCTTGCTTATAGTCCTGGTCCACCCCTTCGCCAGCGTTATAATCCCATGCAATTTGAAACTGGGCGTGCCGATTACCCTGCTGTGCGCTTTTCAAATACCAGAATGCGGCGAGTGTCTTGTTTTGAGCAACGCCTTCTCCGTCTTTATAAAGATCGGCCAGATTGTCTTGTGCGTAACTATGGCCTTGTAATGCAGCTTGTTTGTACCAGAAAAATGCCAGCGTATAGTCTTGTGCGACTCCGTTGCCATTTCTGTACATCCATCCAAGATTATTTTGCGCATAAGACATTCCGCTCTCCGCGGCTATCTGATACCAGGTAACCGCTTCTTTATAGTTGGGGTCTTCTCCACGATCCAGTATCCAGCCAAGGGCGTTGGAAGCGAAAGTATGGCCTTGTAGGGCAGCTTTTTTCAGCCAGAAGATGGCTTGCTCATTATCTTTATGACGGCTTTTATCCTCGGTATACTTTTGCCCTAAGGAATACTGTGCTTCACAATGACCTTGCTCAGCGGCCAGCTTCAGCCAGTAAAAGGCCTTTTCGTCGTCCGGAGAGTCAATTGCGCTATCGCGATTATAATAAAACCCAACAATATATTGAGCCTCGCAATCGCCTTTTTCAGCACGTTCGATAATCTCATCTATTGATAAATTATCGCAGCAACTTGACGTAAAAATTATTATCATTTCCTTATGGTTGTAGATAAAATATATTATATTTTTATGTGTTCCATTTTTGCGTAATCCTTATTTTATGCGTATTATGTTGCGTCAGAAAAGTATAAATAACTGAGTCTCGAAATGTAGTTTGCATTCATTAAATGAATGTTTAAGGATAAATTATATGGACATGGGGTCGCAAAAAATATTGTTTGCACTTTCCACTCCGATGGAAATACGCAATGAATGCTGTTTACCTTCGCATTCATCCCCCAAAATGTATTTAGGTACATGCTTTTTTGACCTTTCTTCCTCATGGGGAATTGATGACCGTGATGACCTGCTGCGCACAATTCACCGAATGATCGAGAACGGTCATGCCGCTCGGTTGGCAGGGTTTTATCACCGCTGGTTTCGTTATTCTCCATGTGAATGGCGTGACTATCTTGCTGAATTAAATGAGCAAGGTCAGGCTTATGCGCAATTTGTCGCCAGCACAGCCGAATGCTGTGGTGAGGGAGGAATTAAAGCATGGGATTATGTCCGGATGGGTTTTTTAAGTCGAATGGGCGTACTTAATAACTGGTTGAGTGAAGAAGAAAGTCTATGGATCCTGTCGCGTATTCATCTACGGGCTCTACGTTATTATAGTAACTGGCGGCAATACTTTGCCGGTTATACCTTTGGTCGGCAATATTGGCAGTCTCCCGAAGATGATCATCTGCCTTTATTACGCGAATTCTTAGCGCGTAAAGAATACGACGATTCCGGCAATGATATGTTTTATCAATTATTTGCCAGTGATGATGCGTATTACCCTACCTTGTCCTGGCAACCACTGGCTGACTACCCCACATGCCCGGAAACGCTTAAGGATATGAGCGACTTATGAAAAATTGCTGGAAGATCCTCGATATAGAGGAAACGACTGACGTCGATATTATCCGCCGCGCTTATCTGGCGCTGTTACCGTCCTTTCATCCAGAAACCGATCCGCAGGGTTTTAAACAACTTCGTCAGGCGTATGAGGAGGCGCTACGGATTGCGCAGTCGCCTGCTAAATCTGTTTGGCAACCAGAAGAATATGAGGTAGCAGAACATGAAATTCTGCTCGCCTTTCGCGCGTTACTTGCCTCTGATAGCGAACGTTTTCTGCCCTCCGCCTGGCAGCGATTCATTCAGCAATTAAATTATTGCTCGATGGAAGAGATTGATGAATTACGCTGGTCGCTGTGCACAATCGCCATGAACACTGCCCATTTATCCTTCGAGTGCGTGGTGTTATTAGCAGAAAGATTGCGGTGGTTGCAGGAGGAAAACGTCGGGGAAATAGACGAAGAAGAACTGGAATCCTTTTTATATGCCATTGCGAAGGGGAATGTTTTTAACTTCCAGACCATTCTGCATCTGCCCGTTGCCGTGCAAAATGACACCATCGATTTTTACCAAATGTTCGCTCGGATTTGGTCATCGCATCCAGAATGGCTGACATTGTATTTAGCGCAACATCGCGCAGTGATTATCCCCGATGATGCAAAACTGCACAGAAATTTACTCCGCTGGTATAGCGCAAGCCGCCTGGGAATCCCCGAACTCCTGGATTACGCCCGGTCGTGGCGGGAAGCTGAACCTGATAATGAAGATGCGCGTTATTATGAATACGCACAACGCGTCTATTGTGGAGAAGGCGAAAGCCTGCTGGCAGAACTTTGTTACTACTGGCGCGAGTATCCCTCCACCCAGGCGGATGCTTTAATGTTGCAATGGTGCCGTCAGCATCGGGTCGATTATTACCCATTAGTGGTGATGATGATTGAAGCGCGTGATCTGGTTAACGATCAGGGAAAACCGCTACTTTATGTCCCCGGCGACAGCGCCCGTACGCGTTTTCATTTATACGAAATACTCAGCGATGAAAAACTCTCTGCGCTGGGGCGTTCACTGGTCGAGATGGTTTTGCACAAAGGACGTAAGCCGCGGATCTCACTCACGCGTGATACAGAACATCCCTTATGGCCATTATATTTAGTTGCCAAACAATTAGTGCAGGCCAGCCAACCGACAGAAGAATCATTAATGCCGATTGTGAGCCGCCTTGATGCAGAAGATCGTTGTCCACTGGAAGCATTAATTATTCGTCGATTATTAATTCAGGCGGCGAATTTTACCGGTCAGGAAACCGTCGAGCCGGAGCCGCAACCGCAGCCAATGCCCGTTGACGATGGCGGGCTGGGCTGTCTGGGCGTCATCAAAATTATTTTCTACATTTTTATCTTTGCCGGTTTGATAGGGAAAATACTCCATCTCTTCGGGTGACAGTCGACGTTAATGTGCGGGAAGTCCGGCAAGTAATCTTTCCGCATTTTTGTAATGTTGTTTGGCGGCCAGTTTTAACCATTTTTGAGATTCATAATGGTTAACATTAATACCAGTGCCATTTCTGTAGATCAAACCCAAAGTATATTGAGCATGAGCATACCCTTGTTCAGCTGCTTCCTTATACCAGAGAATTGCTTTACGGGTATCGGGTTTGACTCCCAGGCCTTTCAGGTAGATCCACCCCAGTTTGCTTTGTGCGCGCGGATTTTCCTGTTCTGCTGATTGCTCATACCAGTATCTCGCCTGTGTATAATCCAGTGGTTTACCGTCGCTACCATGAAGATAAAATTCGCCAAGGCGATATTGCGATGTTGAGTGACCATGAATCGCGGAAAGCTCCGTGGCTGCCGTGGTTAACGGTAGACTGCCTGGTGATCTTAAATAATCAAAGGCATAATTCACCATGGCTTTATCACGCAACGTCGTTTTCTTGGGTTGGCTAATACAGGTAATTGCTGCAACTATAAAAATTGGGTAATGACTCCAACTTACTGATAGTGTTTTATGTTCAGATAATGC
>NZ_JBQZXE010000045.1:0-25894 GCF_053555855.1 Shigella sp. SIG3 | reverse complement strand
CTATGGCCTTTGCTGAACTCAACATTGACATTCTTACCCGCAGCAAAGCTCGTGGAGGTTAGCAGTGCAAGCAGCAATACAGCCTTACTGATGCTCTTGATTTTCATTGGTAGTCTCCTGTTCAGAATGAGTACGATGAACTGTTATAATATAACAATCCCTTACGGGAGAATTCCAGTGGCTTTTCTGCGTTCGGTAAAATCCCGGCGCGGCATTTTTTGCCGGGGGGATTACTTATAAAGGGGCATGGACTCAACAAACCGCAGAAATCTACAGCTGGCTGGCTTGTGGCGCGGGTTTCATTGATGTTAGCTTATGCCAAAACCTGGCATCTTAAAGAGTAAAAGTATGTTTTGTGTGATTTATCGAAGCAGCAAGCGTGACCAGACCTATTTATATGTCGAAAAAAAAGACGATTTTTCGCGTGTTCCTGAGGAACTGATGAAAGGTTTTGGTCAGCCTCAGTTAGCGATGATTCTGCCGTTGGATGGGCGGAAGAAACTGGTCAATGCTGATATTGAAAAGGTTAAACTGGCATTAACCGAGCAAGGTTACTATTTGCAGTTACCGCCACCACCCGAAGATTTGCTGAAGCAACATCTTTCCGTCATGGGGCAGAAAACAGACGACACTAACAAATAACCGATATCCGGCGGTGGCATTATCTTTGTCGGCGCGGGTTTTCATATCCACGATAAGGTGAGGGGAACGTTATGTATCAACATCACAACTGGCAAGGTGCGCTGCTGGATTATCCGGTGAGTAAAGTAGTCTGTGTTGGCAGTAACTATGCCAAACATATTAAAGAGATGGGCAGCGCAGTGCCCGAAGAGCCAGTGCTGTTTATTAAACCAGAAACGGCACTGTGCGATCTGCGGCAGCCATTGGCGATCCCATCCGATTTCGGTTCAGTTCATCATGAAGTCGAACTGGCGGTGTTGATTGGCGCGACGCTGCGTCAGGCAACGGAAGAGCATGTCCGCAAAGCCATTGCCGGTTACGGCGTGGCGCTTGATCTGACATTGCGTGATGTTCAGGGAAAAATGAAGAAAGCCGGGCAGCCGTGGGAAAAGGCTAAAGCGTTTGATAACTCTTGTCCGCTTTCCGGGTTTATCCCCGCGGCGGAATTTACCGGCGATCCACAAAATACAACGCTGGGCCTGAGCGTAAACGGCGAAAAACGCCAGCAAGGTACGACTGCGGACATGATCCATAAAATCGTTCCGTTGATCGCTTATATGAGCAAGTTTTTTACCCTCAAGGCCGGTGACGTTGTGTTGACAGGCACGCCTGATGGCGTCGGCCCGTTGCAAAGCGGTGATGAGCTGACAGTCACTTTCGATGGGCATTCTTTGACAACTCGCGTTTTGTAATACTTTTTGCCGCCAGAAAGCGGCGGCAAAACTTGCATCGCTGTGCCAGACTGGTTATAAGGTGCGTTTTAACGTAATGGCGGAACACCTGATGAGCGATGTACCTTTCTGGCAAAGTAAAACCCTGGACGAAATGAGCGATGCGGAATGGGAGTCGTTGTGTGATGGTTGCGGTCAGTGTTGCCTGCATAAACTGATGGATGAAGACACCGACGAAATCTACTTCACTAACGTCGCCTGTCGCCAGCTCAATATTAAAACCTGTCAATGTCGGAACTACGAACGTCGTTTCGAGTTTGAACCCGACTGCATTAAATTAACCCGTGAAAATCTGCCAACATTCGAATGGCTGCCAATGACCTGCGCTTATCGGTTGCTGGCGGAAGGTAAAGATTTACCTGCGTGGCATCCGCTACTTACTGGTTCGAAAGCGGCAATGCATGGTGAACGTATCTCTGTGCGTCATATCGCAGTGAAAGAATCAGAAGTGATTGACTGGCAGGATCATATCTTAAATAAACCTGACTGGGCGCAGTGATAAATTTAATAGATGCTGATGGGGGCTTTCTTAATATACGTCTGGATGCTCGCCATTTCGTAGCCCTGTTTTTGAAAGCGCTCTGTCATAATGAGAGTTACCCGATACCTTATTATCAACAGGTAACTCTCAATCTTTAAAAAACGTCTGTGTTTTTAAATGTGATAAACCTTATACCTTGAGTACATGGAGAGAATAATCGCTTATCAGACTTCAGGTACTTCAAAGAGTGTCTTTTTACCGTGTCTTTTCTGATACTCATTACAGGTGTTAATCATTTTTTTGGCCGCTTCTTTTAGCAAAGAAAGCATTAAATCATCATAATCAACATAGAATCTGGTTGTTTCAGTTTCCGTTTTTATCTCCCCGATGGCGGCTATTTCGGTGGTTAATTTCAATTTGGCGGCATCGATATCTTTATTCGCTTGTTTAACCGTGTTAGACAGGGTGGTAAAGAAACTCTGCACAGATTTTAACTTGTTCTTCAATTCTGGAATCAGTTTCCCTTCAACTACGCCCGCAGCAATAGAATAGGAAATGATTAAACCAAATGGACCGGCGACGACATCGGCTGCGGCACCGGCATACGCTTCCTTCCTGATTTTATCTACCTGTGACTGGAAATAGCTGCTTTTTTCTGAAAAATCATTGGTTAACTGGCTATCTAACGCCAGCAGTTTCCCGGAAGCGTTGTTGAAACTTTGTGAGCTTACCAGCAGGGATTTTTGCGCTTCATTCAGCTTCGTGATGCCGTCATCCAGTACCTTAATGAGGGGCGGATGCTTTCTTCTCATTGTACTCATCAAATAGCAAAATATACGCTGCGAGCAATTGCGTCGCAACACCACACCATTCATACACTGTTTGGGTTGCTTCAAAATACTTATCCTGGCTATCCATAAGTAAGGTTTTAATATCGCCGACTAAAACGGAGGCTGCCTGTGAATACTCCTGTTTAAAGCGACTTAACTCTTTTATGGTTTCATCAAAGGTCTGCCAGGGGATGACCTGATCGAGATATTTATTATAAAGATCTAATGCTCCATCTGCGGTTTCGATTGCGTTTTTAACTACTTCTACCGTTTTATCTGCAACGATTTCAGTCATAATCATTCGCCTCTTTAAATATATAAATTGTAATGAAACTCCTGTTTTACAACTATTAATAAATTTTACTTCATCTAATTCATAGTTAGCCGGGCGGGATGCGTCAATGTCTTTATTTCTATTAATATGATAAATATCAAACAATGTTTAATGTCATTATGGCGAATGCTTCTATTCTATTTTTTTGCCGGGTGATATTTTTCATTTCTGCTGGATGAGCGTCGTCGCCAGAAGGCCACGTGAGCACAGGATAAGAGAACGAAAAATCAGCAGTCTATGCAGCGACAAATATTGATAGCCTGAATCAGTATTGATCTGCTGGCAAGAACAGACTACTGTATATAAAAACAGTATAGCTTCAGGCAGATTATTATGTTGTTTATCAAGCCTGCGGATCTCCGCGAAATTGTGACTTTTCCGCTATTTAGCGATCTTGTTCAGTGTGGCTTTCCTTCACCGGCAGCAGATTACGTTGAACAGCGCATCGATCTGAATCAACGGTTGATCCAGCATCCCAGCGCGACTTACTTCGTCAAAGCAAGTGGTGATTCTATGATTGATGGTGGAATTAGTGACGGTGATTTACTGATTGTCGATAGCGCTATTACCGCCAGCCATGGTGATATTGTCATCGCTGCTGTTGACGGCGAGTTTACGGTGAAAAAATTGCAACTACGCCCGACGGTACAGCTTATTCCCATGAACAGTGCGTACTCGCCCATTACCATCAGTAGCGAAGATACGCTGGATGTCTTTGGTGTGGTGATCCACGTCGTTAAGGCGATGCGCTGATGTTTGCCCTCTGTGATGTAAACGCGTTTTATGCCAGCTGTGAGACGGTGTTTCGCCCTGATTTATGGGGTACCGGTGGTTGTGCTATCGAATAATGACGGTTGCGTTATCGCCCGAAACGCTGAGGCAAAGGCGCTGGGCGTTAAAATGGGCGATCCCTGGTTCAAACAAAAAGATCTGTTTCGTCGCTGTGGTGTGGTTTGCTTTAGCAGCAATTATGAGCTTTACGCAGACATGAGCAATCGGGTGATGTCGACGCTGGAAGAACTATCGCCCCGCGTCGAGATTTACAGTATTGATGAAGCATTCTGCGATCTGACAGGTGTGCGTAATTGTCGCGATCTGACTGATTTTGGCAGAGAAATTCGCGCAACGGTGCTACAACGTACCCATCTTACTGTTGGTGTGGGGATCGCCCAGACCAAAACGTTGGCTAAGCTTGCCAATCATGCGGCAAAAAAATGGCAGCGGCAGACGGGTGGGGTGGTGGATTTATCAAATCTGGAACGCCAGCGTAAATTAATGTCTGCTCTCCCCGTGGATGACGTCTGGGGGATTGGACGGCGGATCAGCAAAAAACTGGACGCGATGGGGATCAAAACCGTTCTCGATTTGGCGGATACAGATATCCGGTTTATCCGTAAACATTTTAATGTCATGCTCGAAAGAACGGTGCGTGAACTGCGCGGCGAACCCTGTTTGCAACTGGAAGAGTTTGCACCGACGAAGCAGGAAATTATCTGTTCCCGCTCGTTTGGTGAACGCATCACGGATTATACGTCGATGCGGCAGGCCATTTGTAGTTACGCTGCCCGGGCGGCGGAAAAACTTCGCAGTGAGCATCAATATTGTCGGTTTATCTCCACATTTATTAAGACGTCACCATTTGCGCTCAATGAACCTTATTACGGCAATAGCACGTCGGTAAAACTGCTGACGCCCACTCAGGACAGCAGGGATATCATTAACGCTGCTACGCGATCTCTGGATGCCATCTGGCAAGCGGGCCATCGCTACCAAAAAGCGGGCGTGATGCTGGGGGATTTCTTCAGTCAGGGAGTCGCGCAGCTCAATTTATTCGATGACAATGCACCGCGCCCCGGGAGTGAGCAATTGATGGCGGTAATGGATACTCTGAATGCTAAAGAGGGCAGAGGAACACTCTATTTTGCCGGGCAGGGGATCCAACAGCAATGGCAGATGAAGCGAGCTATGCTTTCACCACGTTATACAACGCGAAGTTCTGATTTACTGCGGGTCAAATAAATATAGCGGCAGGAAAAAAGCGTTCCCGCAGGAGCGCCGAATGGATTAGCGACCGAACAGATCACGTTTTTTCGCTTTAAACGGCTGGGAAATCACCACCAGCACCGCGACAATCAGGTAAGCGATAAAAATACCGAGCAGCCACTGCGGCATTTCCATACCTAAAAAATCCCACTGACGCTCGGCGCAATCGCCAGAGGCGACAAACACTTGCGGCACCCATTTATCCAGCGGCAGCCATTCCGGGAAACGAACCATAAAATCACAGGTGGCAAATGGCGAAGGATAGAGCTGAAGCATGGTGTGCTCGTAAGTTAACTGCACACCGCGGAACGCACTATACAACCAGATAACCATCGCTACATAACGCAGCGGAGTTTTCGGGGCGATCGCGCCAATCAGCGCAGCACCCAGAACGCCGAATAACGCGCAGCGTTCATAAATACAGAGCACGCAAGGTTTCAGTAACATCACATGCTGGAACCACAGCGCCGTCAGTTCCAGTGCCAGAGCAGTAAACGCCATCAACAGCCACGCGCCCCGGCCTTGTGAACATTGGTTCAAAAATCGCAACATAATCATTTCCCTGCAATATGCATAGAGTGCGCAGTTTAAACCAATTCATTCGCTGCGCCACCAGGAGGCAGCAAAAATAGGACGCAATTGGACAATTATCGGGCGAAAAGGCAAACCGGGCATTTATATGCCCGGTAAGTTGTTATCAAAGCGTTGCTATCCAGCCCATTTGCATAAACCATTCGGTTACAGGGGCAAGCGTAAACTCGACGCAGAGCAAGCCGACGAGTGTCAGTACGAGGGTGTAAGGCAGGGCCATCCACACCATGCGGCCATAAGAGAGGCGAATCAATGGCGCGAGTGCAGAGGTCAGCAGGAACAGGAACGCAGCCTGACCGTTCGGCGTAGCGACAGAGGGCAGATTGGTACCGGTATTAATGGCGACCGCCAGCAGCTCGTATTGCTTCAACGTGATAGCGCCACTTTCCATTGCCGCTTTCGCTTCGTTGATATAAATCGTCCCCACGAAGACGTTATCCGAAATGGATGACAGCAGACCGTTGAAAATATAGAACAGCGACAGCTGAGCATGTTCAGATGCCTGCAACACAAACTGAATAATCGGCGAAAACAGTTGTTGGTCGATAATCACCGCGACTACCGAGAAAAACACCGTCAACAGTGCGGTGAATGGCAGAGATTCGGTGAAGGCTTTACCGATAGCATGTTCATCGGTGACACCGGTCAATGATGTTGCCAGAATAATGACTGACAAACCAATCAAGCCAACTTCCGCCAGATGCAACGCCAGCGCAGTCACCAGCCAGACGCCAATAATCGCCTGGACAATCAGACGGATTTTATCCTGACGGGTACGCTGGTGGCGGCTTTGATCGTCAAACTGTTGCAACACTTCGCGGACTTTCTCCGGCAGCGTTTCACCGTAGCCAAACCAACGCAGCTTCTCTACCAGCAGGCAGGTTAACAGGCCACAAATCAGAACCGGAACGGTCACCGGCGACATGCGCAGGAAGAAATCGCCAAAATGCCAGCCAGCCGCTTTAGCGATGATCAGGTTCTGTGGTTCGCCCACCATGGTCATTACGCCGCCTAATGCGGTGCCGACACCGGCATGCATCATCAGGCTACGCAGAAAGCCACGGAACTGTTCCAGAACCACGTTGTAATGCTTGTCGATATGACTATCGTCTTGCAGGTCGGTGTCTTCGGTACGGGAAGAGGCTACGCGATGATAAATACCATAAAAACCGACTGCAACGCTGATCACCACCGCCACGACGGTTAAGGCATCGAGGAACGCGGAGAGGAACGCTGCCGCCACGCAAAAAGAGAGCGACAGCAGCATTTTGGAGCGAATGCTTAACAGCAAACGGGTAAATATGAACAGCAACAGCTGTTTCATAAAATAGATACCCGCCACCATAAACATCAATAACAGCAAGACTTCAAGATTTGCCGCCACCCCTTCACGGACGTGTTCCGCGCTGGTCATGCCGATGAATACCGCTTCGATAGCCAACAGACCACCGGGGAGTAGCGGGTAGCATTTCAGGGCCATCGCCAGAGTGAAAATAAATTCCGCTACCAGCAACCAGCCCGCGACGAAAGGGCTGATGAGGAAAATTAACGGGTTTACGATTAAGAAAATGATGAGGGCGAGTTTGTACCAGTCGGGGGACTGGCCCAAAAAATTGCGCCATAGCGCGCGGCCCCAGGAGATCTCCATGATGGTTTCCCTTACCTTACAAATAATCAATGATGTTTTTGTGTTTAAACGCAAAGCTTAACGGTCAGGCAGGAGTGAGGCAAGTCTTGATAGTCAAGGGGAAAGAGATGCGGAAAATGAAGCCTTGATCCCTTTTTCTTCTTTTTGTCTGCTATCAGCGTAGTTAGCCCTCTGGTATGATGAGTCCAACTTTGTTTTGCTGTGTTATGGAAATCTCACTATGGTCATTAAGGCGCAAAGCCCGGCGGGTTTCGCGGAAGAGTACATTATTGAAAGTATCTGGAATAACCGCTTCCCTCCCGGGACTATTTTGCCCGCAGAACGTGAACTTTCAGAATTAATTGGCGTAACGCGTACTACGTTACGTGAAGTGTTACAGCGTCTGGCACGAGATGGCTGGTTGACCATTCAACATGGCAAGCCGACGAAGGTGAATAATTTCTGGGAAACTTCCGGTTTAAATATCCTTGAAACACTGGCGCGACTGGATCACGAAAGTGTGCCGCAGCTTATTGATAATTTGCTGTCGGTGCGTACCAATATTTCCACTATTTTTATTCGCACCGCGTTTCGTCAGCATCCCGATAAAGCGCAGGAAGTGCTGGCTACCGCTAATGAAGTGGCCGATCACGCCGATGCCTTTGCCGAGCTGGATTACAACATATTCCGCGGCCTGGCGTTTGCTTCCGGCAACCCGATTTACGGTCTGATCCTTAACGGGATGAAAGGGCTGTATACGCGCATTGGTCGTCACTATTTCGCCAATCCGGAAGCGCGCAGTCTGGCGCTGGGCTTCTACCACAAACTGTCGGCGTTGTGCAGTGAAGGCGCGCACGATCAGGTGTACGAAACAGTGCGTCGCTATGGGCATGAGAGTGGCGAGATTTGGCACCGGATGCAGAAAAATCTGCCGGGTGATTTAGCCATTCAGGGGCGATAATCCCTTCCGTTTAAAGAGCAAACCCCTCAAACGAGGGGTTTTTTGTTGTTTTTACAGATTTCCCATTCTTGGCGGGCAACGTTCCAGCAACTCGATGCTGCCGTCTTCGTTTTGCTGTTCGAGCATCACATCAAATCCCCACAGGCGATGCACATGCTTCAGGACTTCTTTGCGCCCCCGATCCAGCGGTGCGCGATTATGTGGAATATAACGCAGCGTCAGCGAACGGTCGCCGCGCAAATCCACGTTCCAGATCTGAATATTCGGCTCCAGATTACTTAAGTTATATTGCGACGATAACCGGTTACGGATCTCCCGATAACCTTCTTCATTATGAATAGCGGAAATCTCCAGATAATTATGCCGATCATCATCCAGCACGGTGAAGAAGCGGAAATCACGCATCACTTTCGGTGACAGAAACTGGCTGATAAAACTCTCATCTTTGAAATCACGCATCGCGAAATGCAGCGTTTCCAGCCAGTCGGAACCGGCGATATCCGGGAACCAGTATTTGTCTTCTTCCGTTGGCGACTGACAAATCCGTTTAATATCCTGGAACATGGCGAACCCGAGGGCATACGGGTTGATGCCGCTGTACCACGGGCTGTTATAGGGGGGCTGGAAGACCACATTGGTGTGGCTGTGCAAAAACTCCAGCATAAAACGTTCCGTTACTTTCCCTTCATCATACAGATGGTTAAGGATGGTATAGTGCCAGAAGGTCGCACAGCCTTCGTTCATAACCTGAGTCTGTTTTTGCGGATAAAAATACTGGCTCACCTTACGCACAATACGCAGGATTTCACGCTGCCATGATTCCAGCAGTGGCGCATTTTTCTCCATAAAATAGAGCAGGTTTTCTTGTGGTTCGGACGGATAGCGGCGCGCTTCAGCAACCGTTTTCTCTTCCTCGCGCTTCGGCAGGGTACGCCAGAGCATATTGACCTGACTTTGTAGATACTCTTCGCGACTTTTCTGCCGGGCTTTCTCTTCTTGCAGCGAGATTTTTTGCGGGCGTTTGTACCGGTCCACGCCGTAGTTCATCAGCGCGTGGCACGAGTCCAGAAGCCGTTCTACTTCATCAACGCCATAACGTTCTTCGCACTCGGTAATATATTTACGGGCAAAAATCAGATAATCGACAATCGAACTGGCGTCGGTCCAACTGCGGAATAAGCAATTGTTTTTAAAGAAAGAGTTATGCCCATAGCAGGTGTGTGCCATCACCAGCGCCTGCATAGTAATGGTGTTCTCTTCCATCAAGTAAGCGATACACGGGTTAGAGTTAATGACGATTTCATAGGCCAGCCCTTGCTGACCGTGCTTATACAGCCGTTCAGTCTCGATAAACTTTTTACCGAATGACCAGTGCGGATAGTTAATTGGCATGCCGACGCTGGAATAGGCATCCATCATCTGTTCTGAGGTTATCACTTCAATCTGGTGCGGGTAAGTATCCAGCCGGTAGAGTTTCGCCACCCGGTCTATCTCTGCCAGATAAACATCCAGCAGGTCGAACGTCCAGTCGGGTCCATCGCTCAAACGTGTGGTGTCCTTATTAATAGAATCGATCGTCGCCATACGCGCACCTCATTGTTGTCGGCGCTCTCTGTGTGGAGCACCTCATTTCAAGCATAGAACACCTGTTAAAAACCGCGTCGCCGGAGAATTTTTTTCTTTGCGATTTCTTATTATCAGAGTGCCACTAATCCGCTTCTGAACGGAATTTTATGCTGGATAAAAAGGGCGTTCAGCAGGAGATACTAAAGACGCCATATTGCCGCAGAGTCAGGGAGATGTGAGTCAGCTCACCATAAAAAAGCCGTATGTTGAATAATATTTTCAACTGAGTTATCAAGATGTAATTAGATTATTATTCTTTTACTGTATCTACCGTTATCGGAGTGGCTATGCGAGTTGTCATACTGGGAAGTGGTGTGGTAGGCGTTGCCAGCGCCTGGTACTTAAATCAGGCAGGACATGAGGTCACCGTCATTGATCGGGAGCCGGGGGCCGCCCTGGAAACCAGTGCCGCGAATGCCGGGCAAATCTCCCCCGGATATGCTGCACCGTGGGCAGCACCAGGTGTGCCTTTAAAAGCGATTAAATGGATGTTCCAGCGCCATGCGCCGCTGGCGGTTCGTCTCGACGGTACGCAGTTTCAGTTGAAATGGATGTGGCAAATGTTACGTAACTGCGACACCAGCCACTACATGGAAAACAAAGGGCGGATGGTGCGTCTGGCGGAATACAGCCGTGATTGCCTGAAAGCATTGCGCGCCGAAACCAATATTCAGTATGAAGGGCGTCAGGGTGGGACGCTGCAACTGTTCCGTACCGAACAACAGTATGAAAATGCGACCCGCGATATCGCCGTGCTGGAAGATGCCGGCGTACCGTATCAGCTGCTGGAATCCAGCCGCCTGGCGGAAGTGGATCCCGCGCTGGCAGAAGTAGCGCACAAACTGACGGGCGGCCTGCAGTTACCCAATGATGAAACCGGAGACTGCCAGCTGTTTACCCAGAATCTGGCGCGGATGGCAGAGCAGGCGGGGGTTAAATTCCGCTTTAATACGCCCGTTGACCAACTGCTTTGCGACGGCGAGCAAATCTACGGCGTGAAGTTTGGCGATGAAGTGATTAAGGCCGATGCGTATGTGATGGCGTTTGGTTCTTACTCGACGGCGATGCTCAAAGGCATTGTTGATATTCCGGTGTATCCGCTGAAAGGCTACTCGCTGACTATTCCAATTGCGCAGGAAGATGGTGCGCCAGTATCCACCATTCTTGATGAAACCTACAAAATCGCCATTACCCGTTTCGATAACCGCATTCGTGTTGGCGGAATGGCGGAAATTGTTGGTTTTAACACCGAGCTGTTGCAACCGCGTCGTGAAACGCTGGAAATGGTGGTTCGCGATCTCTATCCACGCGGCGGTCATGTCGAGCAGGCGACTTTCTGGACGGGTTTGCGCCCGATGACGCCAGACGGTACGCCGGTTGTCGGGCGTACACGCTTTAAAAATCTGTGGCTGAATACCGGTCACGGCACGCTCGGCTGGACGATGGCTTGCGGTTCCGGTCAGTTGTTAAGCGATCTGCTCTCTGGTCGCACGCCAGCGATCCCATATGAGGATCTAAGCGTAGCGCGCTACAGCCGTGGATTTACGCCATCACGTCCGGGCCATTTACATGGCGCACACAGCTAAGGAAACGAGATGACCCGTCCGATACAGGCCAGCCTCGATCTGCAGGCATTAAAACAGAATCTGTCCATTGTCCGCCAGGCCGCGCCGCACGCGCGCGTCTGGTCGGTGGTAAAAGCGAACGCTTACGGGCATGGTATTGAGCGTATCTGGAGCGCGCTCGGGGCCACCGATGGCTTTGCATTACTTAACCTGGAAGAGGCAATAACGTTACGTGAGCGCGGCTGGAAGGGGCCGATCCTGATGCTGGAAGGATTTTTCCATGCTCAGGATCTGGAGATTTATGACCAGCACCGCCTGACCACCTGCGTACACAGCAACTGGCAGCTCAAAGCACTGCAAAATGCGCGGCTAAAAGCACCGTTGGATATTTATCTTAAAGTGAACAGTGGGATGAATCGGTTGGGCTTCCAGCCCGATCGCGTGCTTACCGTCTGGCAGCAGTTGCGGGCAATGGCGAATGTTGGCGAAATGACCCTGATGTCGCATTTTGCTGAAGCGGAACATCCTGATGGAATTTCCGGCGCGATGGCGCGTATTGAGCAGGCGGCGGAGGGGCTGGAGTGTCGGCGTTCGTTGTCCAATTCGGCGGCGACTCTGTGGCACCCGGAAGCGCATTTTGACTGGGTTCGGCCTGGCATTATTTTGTATGGCGCTTCGCCGTCCGGTCAGTGGCGTGATATCGCCAATACCGGATTACGTCCGGTGATGACGCTAAGCAGTGAGATTATTGGTGTCCAGACGCTAAAAGCGGGCGAGCGTGTGGGCTACGGCGGTCGCTATACTGCGCGCGATGAACAGCGAATCGGCATTGTCGCCGCAGGATACGCCGACGGTTATCCGCGCCATGCGCCTACCGGTACTCCTGTTTTAGTGGACGGCGTGCGCACCATGACGGTGGGGACCGTCTCGATGGATATGCTGGCGGTTGATTTAACGCCTTGCCCGCAGGCGGGGATTGGTACGCCGGTTGAGCTGTGGGGCAAGGAGATCAAAATTGATGATGTCGCCGCCGCTGCCGGAACGGTGGGCTATGAGTTGATGTGCGCGCTGGCGTTACGCGTCCCGGTTGTGACAGTGTAACTTGTTGTAAGCCGGATCGGAGGCAGCGTCTTCTGGTTGCGAAAAAATCATCCATCCGGCTGGTCAGCAACTGTAGTTGTTAATGTGACAGAGCCATTGCCCATGATAGTGTCCATTAAAAGAATGGACACTATTTCCCCGGAACCTGAACTCGCCGCACAGGCGTTCTACATAAAACGCTTACGCTTCATTGTTGACTCGGAGTCGACTTAGATAAATCACGCTTCACCCTTGATGCAGATTCGGGTTCATGTTCAGATTGTTGATTAACAGGCTGCGAGTCCTGTTGTCTTTCCAGACTCAACAGGCCCAACTGTTGATCCAGGAGCTCCAGGTCCTCCTGTACCTTCACGCGCTCCAGGAGTTCCGGGTCATCCAGGAACTCCAGATCCATAAGGTCCTCCAGCTCCTCGAGTCCTTCCAGGTCAACCTAGCCTTCCTTGTGCAAAAAGTCCAAAAGGTCCTTCAGGCCCTGCTGTTTTTTCAGGCCCTCGACGGCTTTGAGCAGCGTCGGTAAATTGTCTTTGTCCCACGGGTTACCATTACAGTCAAACACCTTCAGGCTCTGGGGCTGCGGCACCTGTACCGTTTTAAACTTGTTTTCTCCACAGTAGTAAATTATTAGTTTGGGCGGCAGCCGTGGTGAAGAGATCAAATCGTTACTAGAACAGTCAAATACTTTCAGGCGAGTCAAGTTCTCCAGCATCTCATCAGGTATTGAGTTAATATTGTTGCCGGCACAGGATAGTTTATACAGGTACTGGGGCATCGACGGCGGTAAAAATTGCAAGAAGTTTTCAGAACAGTTAATCACTCTCAGGTTAGTCGACAGCTCAGGCAGCCAGATAATACAGTTTTCATAGCACTTCAGTACCATCAGTTTTGAGGGCTGCACCTTCGGTAACAAGATCAAGACGTTATCTGTACAGTCAAGCACCAGCAGCCACTTTGGCATCACCTTCGGTAACGCGGTCAACACGTTTTTACTGCAGTAAAATTCAATCAGATGTGGAGGCAAATTCTCAGGGAGTGAAGTCAATCCCAGGTTGCTAAGATTGAGCATACTCCGTCTTGTAATGAGACATTCCTTCATTCTGCGCAATGCTTCTGCCCGGTTTTCAATCCGGCTTGCTGGCAGGTTTTCTTCCAGGATATTTTCCTTGATTTCTTCCAGACTTTCTTTCAGGTCTTCTTGGGGAATTTCTGACTGTTTGTTTTGCTGGTTTTCTTCCAGGATTTCGTACAGGTTTTTTTGCAGGTTTTCTTGCAAACCATCCTGCTGTATAGCCCATTCGCACCATTTGGCGACCATCATGAACTCGTTATGTTGCTGATTCAGGCGAGTCCCCAACGTGATGATGGTATTGTTGTCCACCTGTATGTTCACTTTGCCCGCGATACTGAGGTCAATGATCTGCCAGGGGGCATCACCCCAGCTGAATTTTTGCGGGCTGAGATACTTCATGTTCTGCAAAATTTGATTCTTGAGTTCCACCGACAGGAAGAGCCGCCCTGGCGGGCGTCGTACGTCTGGGTTAACGGAAGATGGGGGAATGGCGGGGGCGAATGGGCAGATGTCTTTAAAGCTAGCCATAATGCTACGTTTCCTTGAAATAAATATCCTCTGGCAGCGCCGGAGACGTGAATGTGGTCACCGCAAAGGAGCCACAGGACGTCATTTGCGCTGATATCACTACTCATCGTTGACTTTTTCCCTGGTCAGAAATGCCGTGTCGGGTCTGGTACATGCTGTATTACGGCCTAGGTAGCTCTGACGTATTAAAGAAAATACGAGAGTGAACGACCCGGAAATAATCGTTATTAAGCAAAGGAATAACTATAAGAAATCGCTCATGCATCCGGTGCTACAGGCGGATGAAACGCCTATTGTGTGGGCTATGTCAGTGCGGCAGGTTGCGTGGGGAATATGTTCAGGCGATGTCAGGCAGGGGCCCCTGATGGTTGACCGGTAATGCGGGGCTGGTTTTTATTACCTGTTACAGTCGGAAAAAGCCCTTACGCTGACTTTCTTGAGCCGGTGTTTTGAGTTCATTAGCCAGAGCCTGCAATGGTTTGTCATCCATAATTTAACCTTCTTCTGATGTTGGGATGAGCATATCAAAATCAGGAAATGACAAGTTTATTACAGGCTCAGGCTGCGTTCAGTAAAGCATCGCATCCGGCGATAGATGCTGCATTAAATTTAAGATTCAGCTTCCTCTTCAGCCACCCGAACGCCAATCTTCAACACTTCATTATCTTCTTTCTCGGCCACCGTCCAGATCATCCCGGCAAACTCTACCTGGTCACCGACAACCGGTGCCGCGCCTAGCAACTGCTGGACAATTTCACCCAGCGTTTGCTGTTTATCACGATATTCTCGCCCGTCTTCCAGGCCATATATCAGCGCAACATCAGCATATTTGGCGCTGGCTTCGAGAATGAAGTCACCAAAGAAGCGTTGATCCAGCGCGACCGGTGGCGACTGGCTGAACAGTTTACCGAGCGCCGGGAGATCGCGTTCCCGACCAATTACACACAATACATCGCCTTCGCGCAGTCGGGTGCTGCCGGTAGGATGAAGCAACTGGTTATCACGAAACAGGGCTGCAATACGCGTCTCTTTTGGCATATGCAAATCGCGCAGTGCCGCACCTACACACCATTTATCAGCACTCAATTGATAAACAAACTGCTCCCACGGATTTTCCGGATGAATATCCAGGCCAACGCGTGACACCGGACGTCCGACGGGCGGAACCACCACTTTGGCTTTTTTCGCCGCCCACGAGAGTGATGTTCCCTGCAAGAGCAGTGAAACCAGAACCACAAAGAAGGCGACATTAAAGAACAGTCGCGCATTCTCCAGCCCCGCCATCATCGGGAACACGGCCAGGATGATTGGCACCGCGCCGCGTAATCCCACCCAGCTGATAAACACGCGCTCACGCAGATTGAAACCGCGGAAAGGGAGCAATCCAGCAAATACCGAAAGGGGACGGGCGAAGAATATCATCCATGCCGACAAAATGAGCGCCGGAATGGCAATAGGCAGCAGATCGCTTGGGTTAACCAATAGCCCCAGCACCAGGAACATGGCGATTTGCGCCAGCCAGGCGAGGCCGTCGAAATTTTGCAGGATGCCGTAGCGGTTGCGAATCGGCCGATTACCCAGCAGAAAACCGCACAGATAAACAGCCAGAATACCGCTGCCTTCCAGCGCCGTGGTTAAAGCAAAAATTAAAATACCGCCGCTTAATGCCAGCAATGGATATAATCCGGCAGGCAGGGCGATGCGATTAATCATTTGCAGCAGTAAATAACCACCGCCAAGACCGATGACAATCCCGAGGCCAAATTGCTGCAGAATATCGACCACGAACATCCAACTGACACTGCTTTCATGCTGCTGGATCATTGCAATCAGGGTAATCGTCAGAAAGACCGCCATTGGATCATTACTGCCGGATTCAATTTCCAGCGTCGAGCCAACACGTTCGTTAAGCCCCTTACCACCCAGCAGAGAAAAGACCGCTGCAGCATCGGTGGAGCCGACGATAGCGCCGATTAATAAGCCTTCAATCAAATCAAGATTAAACAGCCACGCCGCCATCATGCCGGTTAAACCAGAGGTGATAAGTACGCCCAGCGTCGCCAGCGACAGCGCCGGTCCTAACGCCACACGAAAGGAACTGGCCTGAGTGCGCATCCCGCCGTCGAGCAAAATAATCGCCAGCGCCAGGTTACTTACCATGTAGGCGAAGGGGTAATTATCAAACGGGATACCGCCGACGCCATCGACTCCCGCCAGCATGCCGATCGCCAGAAAAATAACCAGAATAGGAATGCCAAGACGGGAAGAAAATGAACTAAGTAATATACTGCTGGTGACAAGGATGGATCCTAAGATGAAAAGGCTAATTATTGTTGTGGCATCCAACGGTCGGTTACTCCTGATTACGCTGTCTCTTATATAAACCCTACCATATTAGCGGCAGAGACAGCGTTTTACTTAGCCCTGAAGCGTGATTTTTTTACATTTTAAGAACAGGATGACCGCTAATCGTCAACTGAGTGCCTTCCCGGGTGTTATTCAGAATGGCATGTGCGCCCAACGGCAGCGTAACCGTGCGTTGTTCATGACCAAAATCGAGGCCGGTAATGAGTGGAATCGACAGGCGGGAACGCAAAAACGCGTACACTGACTCCAGGTTGTAACCTGCGTCATAATCATTGGGCGTGCTGCCGCTAAAGCTACCGAGAATAATCGCCTTCTGACGTGGCAAAATTCCCGCATGATAGAGCTGCAACAGCATACGTTCGACGCGGAAAGGGTGCTCGTTAATATCTTCCAGCACCAGAATACCGTTCTCAATTTTTGGCATCCACGGTGTACCAATCAGTGAAATCAGCATCGCAAGATTGCCTCCCCACAACGTGCCTTCGGTCTGACATGTCGGGCCTTCCCCTTGCCATTCAATGGTGAAGGTTTCATTGCGTAACGCCAGCCAGAAATGGTGCTCGGTAAAGGCGTTCAGTTCATCCGCACCAAAGTTTGCTACCAGCATGGGGCCGCTAAAGGTGATGACATTGCCTTGCGCCAGAAGACCGCACTGAATGGCGGTAAAATCGCTATGTCCGCAAATGAGTAACGGGTCATGTTGTTGGCGAGCCACCAGTGCCTGCCAGTCAATATCTGCCAGTAAACGACTGGCACCGTAACCGCCGCGTACAGCCAGCACGATGGTGTTGGGGGTAGTCAGTCTGGCAAGGGAATTGAGATCTTCCAGACGCTCCGTTTCCGTACCCGCAAAACGCTCACAACGACGGGCAATAACCTCGACGTTATTGACTTGATGCCCCGCGTCGGTAAGGCGCTGGATACCACGCAGCGCGGCGTGCTGTTTAATGCTGTAACCCGATGGGGCAATTAAGTGAAACAGAGACATGGCAATTCCTTGCTGACAACAGAAACGAAATGTATATCATGCCGCTTAGGTGTGCCGTTGTCACCTCAACGGCGATTCCAGGCTATAAGGATAGAAGAAGTGAAATTGAGATGGTTTGCCTTTTTGATTGTGTTATTAGCGGGTTGTTCATCAAAGCATGACTATACGAACCCGCCGTGGAACGCGAAAGTTCCGGTGCAACGTGCGATGCAGTGGATGCCAATAAGCCAGAAAGCCGGTGCAGCCTGGGGCGTCGATCCACAATTGATCACGGCGATTATCGCTATCGAATCGGGTGGTAATCCGAACGCGGTGAGTAAATCGAATGCCATTGGTTTGATGCAGTTAAAAGCTTCAACCTCCGGACGTGATGTTTATCGCCGTATGGGCTGGAGTGGTGAGCCGACGACCAGCGAGCTGAAAAATCCAGAGCGTAATATTTCAATGGGGGCGGCTTACCTGAATATTCTGGAAACCGGCCCGCTGGCAGGCATTGAAGATCCGAAGGTACTGCAATATGCGCTGGTGGTGTCATACGCTAACGGGGCAGGTGCGCTGCTACGGACTTTCTCGTCAGATCGGAAAAAGGCGATCAGCAAAATCAACGATTTGGATGCTGACGAGTTCCTCGATCACGTAGCGCGAAATCATCCTGCGCCGCAGGCTCCGCGCTATATCTACAAACTTGAGCAGGCACTGGACGCGATGTAAATCAGTCGCGCACTTTGTCCGCTTTTTCCCGGGCTTCTCGCTCGAGAGAGAAAATAATCCGCTGTAATTGCCGCTCCACCGTCGGGCTGACGTTAAGAAAACGGAAGCTCAGACGGGGAGTGGTGATGGTTTCATTCTTGCCATCAATCACTTTGCGCTCGCTGGTGGAGATTAACTGGGCGTCAAAGTGAAAAACACCCCATTGCCCCATGTTGACTTCAATTTGAGCGAAGCGCATACCTTCTTGTAATTCGGCAGGCTTTGCTGTTTCCAGTAATGCGCCCATGCCGCCTAACGACAAATCATACAAGCGGAAACGTAACGTACTGTTATCCGCCAGTTTGGTCTGGCAAAAATAAGGCGGATGGAGTGGGGCGGAGATGCGGAAATATCGGCGTCGTTGTACAAACCATAAGGTGGGAGGCGGTACGGTAATAAATGCCGGAAGCTGCAAGTATTCACTCTGCTGTAGTTGTTCAACAGTAAACTCGACTTTCGCACCCTGAGTTTCGGCGGTAATGGTAATGTGCTGTGCCTTTAGCACGGCGATGTTGTCTTCGGCTTGACTGCCGAAATCCAGCACCAGTTTATCCGGGGTTATTGCCAGTATTTTGCTGATCAGCTGCCCGCCATTCCAACTGAGACGCAAAGGAATTGCGGCTTTGTGCAAATCGCGTAACACGCCCAGGACGGCTAACGGATTTTGTTTCAGGAACTGCTCATGGTAATGACTCACGCGGAAAAACTCCTGACTGACAAACTGTCTTTGGTTTATCGGTCATAGTTAACAAAACTTAATACAAATGCGTGAATATTTTTTACATGTTGTTCTTAAATCAGCCGACAAACGCCCAGCATCGATCCCGCCCTTGCCTATACTTAGAGCGTTGACGTAAGCATTTCTTGCGACCGATTCATCGAAACGAGGGCCTGAACATGGGAATTATTGCCTGGATTATTTTTGGCCTGATAGCCGGCATTATCGCCAAGCTAATCATGCCGGGGCGTGATGGTGGTGGATTTTTCCTGACCTGTATTCTCGGGATAGTCGGTGCGGTGGTCGGCGGCTGGCTGGCGACCATGTTTGGCATTGGCGGCTCCATCAGCGGTTTTAATTTGCACAGCTTCCTAGTGGCGGTGGTGGGCGCTATCCTGGTACTGGGCGTATTCCGCCTCCTGCGAAGAGAATAAGATTTTCATAAGGCGGATAGCGATACAGATGCCGCTATCCGCTTTCACATCAGAACGTATACTCGACACCTGCCCAGAAATTGCGACCTTCTTCAATAAACCCTTCACTGTAGGCATATTGGGTATCAAACAGGTTATTGACCGACGCATTGACGCTGAAGCCATGACCTAAGGTGTAATCGGCTCGAATGTGGGTCACCGCAAAACCGGCGGCTTTTTGTGAACCGTCACTGTTGCTGTAGCTGGAGGAACGCGCCTCTTCCGACAGCGTTACGCTTAACGGCTCCCATGGTTTGAGTGTCATCCATGCGGTCATTGTCTGCGTTGGAAGATCGGTTATCTTGCCGATGTCTTTGCGTTTGGCGTCAGCGTGGATCAGAGCGTAGCTCAATCCTACATCCAGTATATTGCTGATTTTCCCCTTAATACCGGCATCCAGACCGCTGTAATCCACCGTGCCGCTGTTCTGATTTTGAATGGTATCGGCATTGATATTGTGCGAGAGGATGGCATCACTCACCCGGTTATAGTAAACGCTGACCTCAAATCCCCAGTCGCGCGTGAAGGCACCATTCCAGGTTAAATCCACCCCGCGAGCGCGTTCCGGCTTGAGCTGCGGGTTAACAATCGCTATCTGGTTATACGCAGGTTTGGATGTGGTATAGCGTTCTTTCAGCGTCGGAAAGCGTGTGCGGTCATAGTACGAAAGCGCCAGAGTGTCTTCATTGGCAAAGTGGTATTTCCCCATCACCTGCCAGTTAAAAGCTGACTGATTGTTGTCGTCATAATGGGTGATGCTGCCATCTTTCTCGTGTTTTTTCGCTTCTACGCTATCGCGCCAGTCATAGCTGATTCCCGCCACGACATCGACATTATCAGCAGCAGCCCATTGATATTCACTGGCGAGCGACCAGGTACGATCTTCATAGCGATCGTAAGCGGCGTGCGGCGCACCTTTTTCCCGGTGTACGTCATCTTTCCAGTTAACGGCAAACGACAGCAGATCGTTTTCACGCACATCGGCTGCCAGTTGTAATCCGGCACCGTCGCTGTAATCGGAATAATGGCTGTAGCTGCCTTTTTTATTTTTCAAATCAGCCAGCGAGTTGTACATCATCAGCGTATTTTCAAAGGTGTCGCGATACAGCCGACTTTTCAGGGTAAAACGGTCGTTTAGTTGGGTCGCTCCCTGATAATAAAAACTTTCTTTGTCATACTCTGGCCACTGCCAGTAGCGTGATTTTTGACCACAATTTCCGCTGTATGGCGGGTTATCTTTTTCACCATCCTGCTTAATGTAAGTCAGCGTGTATTCATCGTTTTCGCGCGGTGTAAAACCGAGCTTCACAATGCCGCGTTTATCATCAGCCGATGAATTAATCATCTTGCCGTGTTTGCCTGCAATATCATTATTTACACCATGCGGCAGGCCGAGAAAATCCTGCTTTAGCTGGCTACCGCTGACTTGCAAATACCCAAGATCGCTGCTGGCGGCAAATGAAGCATGCATATCGTAGGCATTGTCCTGACTACGGCTCCATCCCTGGCGATATCCCAGACTTGCTTCTTCAGGGTGGTGATATTAATGGCTCCGCCCATCTGATTAGGCCCATGAAGCAGCGACGAATACCCTTTGGAAACTTCGACTGCCCCCAGATTGTTGGTCAGAACCCGCGCCAGATCGAGGTTGCCGTCATAGGGAACATAAATGGGCACACCGTCGAAATAGACCGGCACCTGCCGACTATCAAAGCCACGAACTTTTACCTGTTCTTCGTTGCGGCTGCCTGACTTTTGCAGCACCACGCCGGGGACGACACTTAATGCCTGAGCGACATTCTGTTTATCCAAGGCTTTCATGGTGGGTTGATCGAGAACGGTGGTCGTCGTCGATGATACCGGACTGGACCATACGGTCAGCGTGTCGCTCTCCTGAGCCGCTACGGCCTGCTGGGTAAAGGCAAGTGATAATGCTGTGCAGAGATAACGTTTTTTGAGTCTCATAGAATAAATTCCGTTTAACAAAGAATTAAATAGAGGCTGTGGGTTGCAGACTGACTTTAATGTCAGCTGGTGCCGCGTAATAAGGCGCGGAGGTAATAAAAAGGCGAATGCCGCAGTCGAGGTAATTTTTGAGTGTCGTCAGATTAATTCCGCCGGTCAGAGCCAGCGTGCAGTGAGGAGCCAGCGACGGCGCTATTTGCGCAATTTCAGTTGCCTGTTGCGGACTAAATTTGTCGAGCTGAAGTACGTCTGGTTGTGCGCGTAACGCGGCGATAGCCTCTTTCGGCGTGTCGGCTTCAACAACAATTTTCTTCTCGGGTGCGTGGCGACGTAACTGAGCGATTGCGCCTGACCAGCCCTGATTGTCATGAAGAAAATGGCGGTGGTTGGCAAACAATAATATGGTTTCCGCACATCCGGCACGATGAATTAGTCCTCCGGCAGCCAGAATTGCCTGCGAAGCCAGTAAGCGGGTGCCCGGAATTGCTTTTCGGGTGCAGGCGATATTGCCGTCAGGATAACGTTCACGAAGCAATGCCAGCATTTGAGCGAGATAATCAGAAACACCGCAACTCCACTCCAGCACATTCTGGACTGCCTTCCATCCCTGATGAAGTGCTGCGGCATTACCCTGCGCACGGATTAGCCGTTGACCCGCGTTCGCTTGTGAACCGTCGCTGACCGCGTCATCAATAGTTAATCCCAGCGTAGTTAACATCTTACACGCGACAGAAACGCCGCTGACGCAGCCGCCCTGACGGTGAAAAAACGCTATATAGCCAGGCTGGTGTCCAATATTTAATGCTCGCGTGGTCAGGTCACCTCCCTGGATATCTTCCAGCAGTAACGCATCGATTTGTGCCTGAGAAAGGAAAATCATCACAGTGCCTCCTGCGGTACGCTATCCCACCAGATGAGCGCCCAGTCGCGGCTGGCAGGGGCGAGGGCACGAGCATCTTGTTGTTGATACCAGTGATATAACCGCTCACGCTCATCGTCGTTAAGCGCGCCAAGACTCCAGCTGACGTTCTGCTCAAAACGTTCCCAGGTGCTGTTATCCTGTTGGCAATTTTGTCCACGGATAAAATCAACGTGGGCATAAATTCCCATCTGATACAGGACGTTGAGCGCAAAGATATAGTTGGGTAATTCGATCACTTCCCGACCAGCCGCCCGCTGAATGGCTGGAGAGACGAACGAGGTGCTGACCAGATGAGTTGTATAGACGCGAAGCCGTGCCTGATTATTCAGTTTGCTCATTGCATGGCGCATATCAGCCACCAGAGTGGAGCGGGAAGCCACGGCAATATCGCAGCGTGGCAGGTCACTCCAGTCCTCTTCCCAGGCGCGCTGGATCCAGTGGACATTGTCAGCCTTCAGTGCGGCGGCGCGGCGGGCGGCAACGTTCAGCATCCCCTGACTGTAATCAACGCCATAAACCGTAGTGAGTTTGTCAGCCAGCGCCAGCGATACGGTGCCTGGTCCGCAGCCCATATCGAATAAGGTCTGAGCGCCTTGCAGGTCAATTTTAGCGATCAGTTGTTGCAGGTAGCTGTCCGTTGGCGAGGCGCAATTTTCCGCCATTTTCTCCGCCCGTTGATCCCAGTGATCGGGCGTTTTTTCTGTGCGGTGAGCCAGTTTGAGTTGCTGCAGATAAAGGTCTGCAAAATCAATATCATCAATGAGCATGATTGTTCCTTAGCGGCTAATTGCAGAGAGGTGATGATGAATTTGGTCGGCAGAAACCCGATACAGGGCCGCCAGTTTGTTCGTTGTTAACTGTTCGGTCGGTAAGCCTTGTGTTACTCGTCCATCTGGCTCTACCTGGATAATGCTGTCGGCAATGGCGTTGGCATGGAGCGGATGGTGAGTCGACATTAACATTGTCATGCCGTTATTTTTGAGCTGCGCCAGCGTGTCCAGAAGTTGGATCTGATGACCGAAATCGAGGCTGGAGGCGGGCTCATCCAGTAACAACAAGCGCGGTTGTTGGACGAGTGCACGGGCGATTAAAGCCAGCTGACGTTCACCGCCGCTAAGCGTATTCCAGCGTCGTGTCGCCAGATGCAAAATGCCCAGCTTTTCCAGTTGCTCCGTGGCTTTCAGGCGTTCTTGCTTACCGGGAACGGAAAAAGCGCCTATGGTGGGGGCCAGGCCCATCAACACCATATCCAGCACACTGAAAGCAAAAATACCGTCGTGCGCCTGCGGCACCCAGGCAATAGCCTGTGCGCGCTGGCGATGGCTGAGTGTCTGCACAGGGAGGCTATCCAGTAGGATCTCGCCTTTTAATAACGGTATAACGCCAAGAATGGAGCGCATGAGTGTGGTTTTGCCGCAACCATTCGCGCCAAGCAGACAACAAATTGTTCCTTGCGACAGGGTGAAGGACACGTCGCGTAGCACTGGATGGCGGGAGTAACCCAGAGACGCATGACGAACGGCAAGCAAAGTCACTGGCGACCTCCGCGTAACAACAAAAGCAGGAAAAACGGTGCGCCAACAAAAGCGGTCAGAATGCCAAGTGGGATTTCTGTTGTTCCAATGCTGCGCGCCAGCGTATCGGTAAGCAGGAGCAGAATAGCGCCAGTACACATTGCCATAGGCAACAGCTGCTGATGGTTATGACCGGTCAACAAGCGGGCAATGTGCGGAACGACCAGACCGATCCAACCAATTATGCCCGCTATTGCTACCGTGCTGGCGGTGATTAGTGTGGCGCAGACAATCAATCCAAAGCGCAGACGCGTCACGTTCAGTCCCAGCGAACGGGCTTCGTCGTCGGAAAGCGTGAGTAAATTCATGCGCCAGCGGAGAAAAAACAGGGGCAAGGAGCCTATGAGAATGATCGGTGCAGCATAGCAGAGATCGCGTAAGGTCACGGTGGACAGTCCCCCCAGCAACCAGAAGGTAATTGACGGTAACTGGGTGTAAGGATCGGCCAGCGTTTTAATTGGCGATATCCCCGCTCCGCACAACGTTCCTAACGCAATGCCTACCAGCACCAGGGTTAAGATCGGATCGTGGCGGGTCACCCGACGCGTAATCAACCAGACGCCCGCGACCACCATCAGCTCGCCGCAAAATGCGTACAGCTGGATGTAAACAATGGGTAATCCCCACAGGATTGCCGCGCAGGCACCAAGTCCGGCACCGGCGGAGACGCCTAAAATATCCGGTGAAACTAAGGGATTACGCAACATTCCCTGATAGGTGGTTCCGGCTCCTGCCAGCGCTGCGCCCAGTAACAGCGCAGCAAGAATACGCGGCACGCGGATTTGCCAGAAGACAATTTGTTCCTGCACAGACACATTTTCTTGACGAAGAATTAGCGCCAGCAGTTGCTGCATATCGAGATGATAAGCCCCACTTACGGCGGCAAAAGTGATACTGATAGCTGCCAGCAGCAAAATACATCCGTTTACGATTCTCATTAGCTCGCCACCAATTTTTGATAGTCGGCATCACTGAGTGAACAATGCCAGAACAGTTGGGCGTAATGCTGCATGTCACTTTTAAACTGGCGATTGATGGCGGGATCCAGCCAGGCGTGAAGTCTGCGTAATCCCAGAAGACGGTTGATTCCCGGCGGGGCATCGAGCCAGCCAAAGGGCAAGCCACTTAAAAATAAGATGCGTTGTTCCGCAACGGCTTTCACGCCCTGCCAGAGAGGATCACGACGAATAAAATCTGCAGTAACGGCCTCCTGAACCAGAATAATATCCGGCTGCCAGCGCAGGAGATTTTCCATGGAAACCTGTGTCAGGCCGTGGCGATCGGCTATTTGCGCGACGTTGTGCAAACCTAATAATTCCGCCGCCTCGGTATGCAACGAACCCTGTAAGCCCGTTTCCAGCCCTCGGGGACCGCGCGCAGCATAAAAGCGGAGGTTAGCGGCGGGTGAGGTGGCGAATGCCTGAGCTTCACCAACGAAGTGGCTGGCGAGATTGGCTTGTTCTGCGGCGCGGTGCTCTTCGCCTAACGTTTTGCCAAGCGTTGTTAACTGTTCTGCTGATTGCGCCAGTTTTCCGTTAAGCAATAACCAGGGGATTTGTGTCTGTTCGCTAACCTGCCGTGCCTGGGAGATCAAGGTTTCATCCGTATTGCCGCAATCAACGACCAAATCGGGATGTAACGCCATAAGCCCTTCCAGCGATAGTGTGCTGGCGCGCCCGGCGAGTCGTCCCAGCCTGGGTAACTGGCGAATGTGCTCTGGCAATGGAATTAATGCCTGACGGGCAAAATCAAAAGAGGAAAAACCGACCATTTTTTCTGGCGCGACAGCCAGCAATAGCAAATCGGCGGGCGCGCCTGCGCTGACGATGCGTGTAATGTTTTGGGCTTCGGGAAGAGATTGCGAAGCAAAACGATTAACTGTTTGTGAAAAGGACGGTAGAGACTGCAGGAGCAGGGTAGATGCAAGTGCCTGCGCAAACGTCCGTCTGGTTATGGGCATGGTGAACATCCT
>NZ_JBQZXE010000044.1:0-26082 GCF_053555855.1 Shigella sp. SIG3 | reverse complement strand
CCCGGATCATGGACGACTGGGGGCAGTAATCATGCCGGGTCTGGCTGGCTAACACCCCATTATAAGGGGTACGAATAAAGTAACGGGGACTTGCAGGCTGGCAGCGCGATGACCTGCTATTAGAAGAAGGTGCAGTAGAGCTGCCGGAAGGAGAGTTTAACGCCGCGTTTAATCCTGAAGCAGTGGTGAAAGTAACCGATGTGTTATTGGCAAGCCATGAAAATACGGCGCAAATTATTGATGCCCGCCCGGCTGCACGTTTTAACGCAGAAGTTGATGAACCTCGCCCAGGTTTACGTCGCGGACATATTCCCGGAGCATTGAACGTTCCGTGGACGGAACTGGTGCGCGAAGGCGAACTAAAAACGACCGATGAACTGGATGCGATATTTTTTGGTCGCGGCGTCAGCTATGACAAACCGATTATCGTCAGCTGCGGCTCTGGTGTAACGGCAGCCGTGGTTTTGTTAGCACTCGCGACGCTGGATGTGCCAAACGTGAAACTGTACGACGGCGCATGGAGTGAATGGGGCGCGCGGGCAGATTTACCGGTTGAGCCAGTGAAATAAGTATTTTACAGGCAATAAAAAACCGCCGAATTTGGCGTTTTTTTATTGCTGGTCTGGTTCGCGGCCTTTCCAGCAGGTTGTATTACCGTAGTAATGCAAGCGCGTCTCAGCGGAGACAATACTCGCCAGTAACTCTCTTTTTGTCAAGCAAAAGAGAGTTATTATTGTTCTGTTAGTGTATTATCCACTGCGGCCCTTTCCGCCGTCTCGCAAGCGGGCGCTGGCTTAAGGAAAGGATGTTCCGCGACCGTTAGAGCAAGCGCGTCTCAGCGCTTGCTATCGCGGCAATATCGCCAGTGGTGCTGTCGTGATGCGGTCTTCGCATCACGACAGCACAATGAAGATACGGTGCTTCTGTATCGTACTTATTGTTTCTGGTGCGCTGTTTTCCCAAGTAAATAATAACCGGAGTCTCTCCGGCGACAATTTACTGGTGGTTAACAACCTTCAGAGCAGCAAGTAAGCCCGAATGCCGCCCTTTAGGGCGGCATATTTTAGATTATCCGGTTTTGTTTAAAGTCACGCAAAAAACCACCCCAGCGACGTTCATAGAATGGCGCAATATGTTCGGTAATAAAGTGGCTAATTCCTTTTTCCCCTTTTTTCACCTGACAAATATCGATTGGTTCATCGCCAGGTAATGTATCGGTCGCTACACTTCCCGTCGCCTGAATAATTTCTTCGATATCACCATCGGCTTCAATGCCAATAAGTAAATTAGGCTGTGCCTCTTCGTTCTCTTTAATTGAACAAATAAAAGCACGCTTCACCGGCTTAATGGTTTTAAATAAGGTGGTGAGTGAATCAATCATTTGTGCTGGCGGCTCTGCGACTTCCGATAATATCAGCGATTCACCGCCTTCCAGGATTTCCTGGCTGCTCAGCGGATTTCCCTCTTCACCAATCAACAAACTGATTTCACGCGGCATAAATTCTTTACCGGTCGGCAGTTTGGCATTAAGGAAGAGCGTTTCGCCAAGGGTCATCTCAAACAATGTGCGAACGGGCATTACGACAAATGCCTGTTCGTCTTCAACCGCCTGTTGAAGCGCTTCTAACGAGGTGAAAAAAGGAATGACGCTGGTGCCGTCTTCTTTTTCCCAGTGCTGTAAATCAAGCGCACAATCTTCAACCACAGCCTCGCCCTGCGCCGCCGTACCAGGCACCCAGACGGTGGATTCCAGTAGAGTACGGAAAAAGGCCGGGCGGTGCGCCGGTTCGGTTGCTGCTTTTTCCAGCAGGTCTTCAAGTTCGTTTTTTGTTTCGGACATAAGAACCACAATTCATTCAACGTTCGGGGCGCAAATGCCTGATGCGCTACGCTTATCAGGCCTACAAGGGATTCGCAATTTGTTGAATTTGCAGAATTTGTAGGCCGGATAAGGCGTTTACGCCGCATCCGGCATATTAGTTTACGCCGTTAACAGATTAGCTATCGTGCGCACACCAAGTCCCGTAGCGCCCGCAGACCACTGTTCAACCGGCGCTTTACGGTAAGTCGCCGAGCAGTCGATATGCAGCCAGCCTTGCTGATAGTTCTCAACAAAGTGCGACAGGAAGCCCGCCGCCGTGCTCGCGCCTGCCGGATACGCCGCGCTTCCGGTATTGTTCAGTTCGGCAAAGTTAGACGGCAGCTGGCTGCGGTGGAATTCCGCCAGCGGCAGACGCCAGAATGGTTCGTTCTCTTGTGAGGCACTCGCCAGTAAACGACCGGCAAGCGCATCGTCAAAACTGAACAGCGCGTGATAATCATTACCCAGCGCAGTTTTCGCCGCCCCGGTGAGGGTCGCCGCATCAATGATCATTTCCGGTTTCTGCGCACTGGCATCAATCAGACCATCGGCAAGCACCAGACGCCCTTCGGCATCAGTGTTCATCACTTCAACTTTTTTACCGTTGCGATAAGTGATGATATCGCCCAGCTTGAACGCATTGCCGCTAATCAGGTTATCCGCACAGCAGAGGAACAGCTTCACGCGCTTGTTCAGTCCGCGCGTAATGGCAAATGCCAGCGCCCCGGTAACCGTTGCCGCGCCGCCCATGTCCGACTTCATCGAGTCCATAAACGCAGTCTGTTTGATGCTGTAGCCGCCGGAGTCAAAAGTGATACCTTTACCTACCAGGCACGCGTACACCGGTGCTTCTTTATCGCCAGTTGGGTTGTAATCCAGCGCCAGCAATACCGGAGAACGTTCTGAACCGCGCCCGACAGTGTGCAGCCCCATATAACCTTGCTCACGCAGATCTTCGCCTTTGGTGATCCGATAAGTCACACGATCGCCCGCGACGTTGCTGATCAGATCAACAGCACGCTGTGCCAGTTGCGATGGTCCCAATTCTTCTGCCGGTGCGTTGATGGTGTCACGCACCCAGTCGATGATCATCAGGCGGTTATCCAGTTCCTGGCGCTGGGCATCGTCCAGATCCGGCCACTCCACTTTACGCGTGCCTTTCGGGCCTTTATAACCTTGCCAGAATGCCCAGCAGCGATCCGCATCCCAGCCTTCACCGCTTAACTGAACATGCTTGATGCCCAGACCGTCAATCTTGCGGGCCGCACGCTGGATCAGCCCCAGATCGTCTGCCCCGTTCAAATGCAGGGTAATGCCGTCATTATTAATGCTGTAAGTTGCTTTTTCTCCCCAGCGCGCGTCGGCAGGTTGGGTAGAGAGGGTAATCTTCATCGCTTCTGTCATTTTAGTTATCCTTATTCGTTTAACAGCAAAACGGGCTACCCCCAGGCAGCCCGTTCATTCACTCGGCTTCGTCCAGCCAGACTAACAAAATCGCTTCGAGGATTTTCTCGTTGGATGCCTGCGGGTCGTCGTCGAAATCTTCCAGATCGCAAATCCACTGATGCATATCGGTGAATCGAACCGTTTTCGGATCAAGATCGGGATACGCATCGTACAGTGCTTCGCCAATTTCGCGGCTATCGGTCCACTTAAGTCCCATACTAACCTCTGTTAATGCTCACGCGCATGGTTGATAGTGTAACGCGGGATTTCGACCACTAAATCTTCGTCGGTGACGCGCGCCTGGCAGCTTAAACGGCTTTCCGGCTCCAGTCCCCAGGCTTTGTCCAGCATGTCGTCTTCCTGCTCTGAGCTTTCCGGCAGTGAGTCAAAACCTTCACGAACGATGCAGTGGCAGGTGGTGCAAGCACAGGATTTTTCACAGGCGTGTTCAATCTCGATACCGTTACGCAGCGCTGCGTCGAGAATGGTTTCACCACTATTAGCTTCCAGAACAGCGCCATCAGGGCAGAGGTCCTGATGAGGCAAAATAACAATCTTTGGCATATTAAACCTCGTCCACGGAATGGCCTTTCAGCGCACGACGAACCGACTGGTCCATGCGGCGAGCGGCGAAATCCTGGGTTTGTTTGTCTACGTTTTTAATCGCTTGTTCGATGGCGTCAACATCATCGCCCTGCGCCACTTCACTCAGGTGAGCGGCAGCATTGTCAATGACCTGACGCTCTGCGGCGCTTAACAGCGCGGCATCAGCAGCCAGCGCGCCGTGCAGACTTTCCAGCACACGCGCCGCTTCTACTTTTTGTTCTGCCAGCATACGGGCTTTTACGTCCTGCTCGGCATAGCTCATTGAGTCTTTGATCATCGAAGCGATTTCGCTATCGGTCAGACCGTAAGACGGTTTGACCTGAATAGACGCCTCAACGCCGGTGGATTTCTCCATCGCCGTCACGCTCAAAAGACCGTCGGCATCGACCTGGAACGTCACGCGAATATGCGCACCGCCAGCCGGTAGCGCCGGAATACCACGCAGCGCAAAACGCGCCAGTGAGCGGCAGTCCTGCACCAGTTCGCGCTCACCCTGCATTACATGGATAGACATCGCCGTCTGACCATCTTTAAAGGTGGTGAAATCCTGAGCGCGGGCCACCGGAATAGTGGTATTACGCGGAATCACTTTCTCCACCAGGCCGCCCATCGTTTCGAGGCCCAGCGACAGTGGGATCACATCAAGCAGCAGCATTTCGCTGTCTGGCTTGTTACCCACCAGAATATCCGCCTGAATCGCCGCGCCAATAGCGACGACTTTATCCGGGTCGATGGAAGTCAGCGGTGGACGACCGAAAAATTCGCCTACCCGTTCACGCACCAGCGGCACGCGAGTAGAACCGCCCACCATCACCACTTCCAGCACTTCGTCAGCTTCTACACCCGCGTCTTTCAGCGCGCGACGACAAGCCAGTAAGGTTCGTTTTACCAGTGGCGCGATCAGTTCATTGAATTGTTCACGGCTGATTTCGCCCTGCCAGCCCGCAACGTTAACGGTCACGGAGTCCGCATCGCTCAGCGCGATTTTGGCTGCAATGGCGGCATCCAGCAGTTCACGCTGAACGCGGTTATCGCTACGATCAGGAATGTCCGCCTGCTCGCGAATGTAATCCGCCAGCAGATGGTCGAAATCATCGCCGCCGAGCGCGGAATCACCGCCGGTTGCCAGCACTTCAAACACGCCGCGACTTAAGCGCAGAATGGAAATATCAAACGTCCCGCCACCGAGGTCATAAACAGCGATCACGCCTTCCTGACCGGAATCCAGCCCGTAGGCGATAGCCGCAGCGGTCGGTTCGTTAAGTAAGCGCAGAACATGCAACCCCGCCAGACGCGCCGCGTCTTTGGTGCCCTGACGCTGGGCATCGTCAAAGTACGCCGGAACGGTGATAACTACACCATCCAGCTCGCCTGCCAGGGCTTCAGTTGCCCGCGCCGCCAGTGCTTTGAGGATGTCCGCAGAAACGCGCACCGGGTTCAGTAGCCCCGCCGCCGTTTCAATCATCGGCAGGCCGTTTTCGCTGGCCTGGAATTGATAAGGCAGATGCGGATAGCGTTGCTGGATATCAGCCAGCGAGCGCCCCATCAGGCGTTTAACAGAACTAATGGTGTTGGCGGTGTCAAGCGCTGCGTTAGTACGCGCGTCATAACCCACCGAATGCCCTTGCTGTTGATAGTGAACAACAGATGGCAGCAGGTGACGGCCTTCATGGTCGGCTAACGTTTCGGCCTGACCGCTGCGCACTGTCGCCACCAGCGAGTTGGTTGTGCCCAGGTCAATACCAGCCGCCAGACGACGCTGATGCGGCGCAGCACTCAAACCAGGTTCACTAATTTGTAATAAGGCCATGTTTAGCTTCCAGAAATTAAAAATCGAGCAGTTTTTCTTCGAGTTGTTCGGCACTGCTCCGCAGTTTATCGAGAAAACGCAGCTTACGCACCGTATCCGCCGCCGCGTCCCACGCCTCGTTGTCTAACTGTTCAACCATCAACTGATGGCGGGTATCAAACATCTTTTTCACACGTTTGATAAAGCTTTCCAGCCGCGCTTCATCTTTCGCCTGTTCGATCTCGTCCAGCTCTTCGCGCAGCTCCAACTGTTCCATCAGGAACGCGGTGTCGCGCACAGTATGCTGCTCGCTGGCGAGATCAAAACCGTGTAAAGAAAGCAAATATTCCGCGCGCATTAACGGATGACGCAGCGTTTGCCAGGCCTGGTTAATGGTTGCAGATTGCTGTACGGCGGCGAGTTGTTCCGCCAGGCTTCCGCTGGCGAATTTATCAGGATGATACTGACGTTGTAGATCCTGAAAACGCAGGCTCAGTGCCTGGGTATCGAGTTGATAACGGGCAGGCAAGCCAAAGAGGGTGAAGTAATCCATAACATTCTCAGGGCTGCGATCCGCCGCGATAACGGCGAATCAGGTAAAACAAACCCCACGCGCAGGCGACCACGGTGGGGTTATCGGTATGCGCATCAAACGTGGAAGCTTTCGCCGCAACCACACTCATCTTTAACGTTCGGGTTGGTGAATTTAAACCCTTCATTCAGGCCTTCTTTTACGAAGTCCAGCTGCGTACCGTCCAGAAATTGCAGGCTTTTGCCATCGACCACGACTTTCACGCCTTTGTCTTCAAACACGATGTCTTCCGGCGTCGGTTCGTCAACAAATTCCAGTACATAAGCCATACCTGAACATCCGGAGGTTCTCACGCCCAGACGCAGGCCAAACCCTTTGCCGCGGTTAGCCAGAAAGGTATTTACTCGCGCTGCTGCACTGTCGCTCAGTGTAATCGACATAACCAAACCTCAACTCTTATTTTGCTTCACGTTTGCTTTTATAGTCCGCAATGGCGGCTTTGATCGCGTCTTCTGCCAGAATAGAACAGTGAATTTTCACCGGCGGCAGTTCAAGTTCTTCAGCAATATCGGTGTTTTTGATCGCCTGCGCTTCGTCGAGAGACTTCCCTTTCACCCATTCGGTGACCAGGGAGCTGGAAGCGATAGCGGAACCGCAGCCGTAAGTTTTAAAACGCGCGTCTTCAATGATACCTTCATCGTTGACTTTAATCTGCAACTTCATTACGTCGCCACAGGCCGGTGCACCCACCATGCCGCTGCCGACGTTCTCGTCGTTGTTATCAAAGGAACCCACGTTACGCGGATTCTCGTAATGGTCGATAACTTTTTCGCTGTAAGCCATTATAAATTCTCCTGATTCCGATACCGATTAATGATGAGCCCATTCGATGCTGTTCAGATCCACGCCCTGCTTGTACATTTCCCACAGCGGAGAAAGGTCACGCAGACGACCGATGGATTTACGAACTAACTCGATGGTGTAGTCGATCTCTTCTTCAGTAGTAAAACGACCTAAAGAGAAACGGATAGAGCTATGTGCCAGCTCGTCGTTCAGCCCCAGCGCGCGCAGCACGTAGGACGGTTCGAGGCTTGCTGACGTACAGGCGGAACCTGAAGAAACTGCGAGGTCTTTCAGCGCCATAATCAGCGACTCACCTTCAACGTAGTTGAAGCTGACGTTGAGAATGTTCGGCGCACCGTGTTCCAGGTCACCGTTCAGGTAAACTTCTTCGATATCTTTGATGCCGTTCCACAGACGGTTACGCAGGCCGCGCAGACGTTCCATCTCGGTCGCCATCTCTTCTTTTGCGATGCGATAGGCTTCGCCCATTCCGACGATCTGGTGAACAGGCAGAGTGCCGGAACGCATACCGCGCTCGTGACCGCCGCCGTGCATTTGCGCTTCGATGCGTACACGCGGTTTACGACGCACATACAGCGCACCGATACCTTTCGGGCCATAGATTTTGTGACCGGAGAAAGACATCAGGTCAACTTTCAACTGGCTCAGGTCGATTGGCAGTTTGCCCACGCTCTGGGTTGCATCAACGTGATAGATAATGCCACGAGCACGGCACATTTCGCCGATAGCCGCGATATCCTGCACCACGCCGATTTCGTTATTTACGTGCATGATGGAAACAAGGATGGTGTCGTCACGCATCGCCGCTTCGAGTTCTTTCAGGTCGATAATACCGTTACGCTGCGGTGCCAGGTAGGTGACTTCGAAACCTTCGCGCTCCAGCTGACGGCAAGTATCCAGTACCGCTTTGTGTTCGGTTTTGCTGGTGATGATGTGCTTGCCTTTTTTCTGATAAAAGTTGGCTGCACCTTTGATCGCCAGGTTGTCAGATTCGGTTGCACCAGAGGTAAAGACGATTTCACGCGGATCAGCGCCGACCAGATCGGCAATCTGATTACGGGCGATATCTACCGCTTCTTCAGCCTGCCAGCCGAAACGGTGAGAACGAGAGGCCGGGTTACCAAAGGTTCCGTCCATCGTCATGAACTGCATCATTTTCTCGGCAACACGCGGGTCCACCGGCGTGGTTGCGGAGTAGTCGAGATAAATCGGTAATTTCATTGCTCTATAAACTCCGTACATCACTCAATGCAAGGAATCAGGCTACCGGCTGGATGTACGACCGTGTTTACGGAGTATTTAGCACTCCGGCCTGATTCTGAATTCTTTTTATTAAGCGCGTAACTTAACGTCGATCGCGTCTTGTGTGCGGGTGCGTGGCGCGTCGTGAGTATGCTGACGACCAGACACATCCAGCACTTCCTGGTTATTAACCAGTTCGCCTAAAGTAATGTTGTTGAGAAAACCGGTGAGACGGTCGCTCAAATCACGCCACAGCGCGTGGGTCAGGCATTTATCGCCGCCCTGGCAGCCGCCTTTACCCTGACAACGGGTGGCATCTACAGATTCGTCAACGGCGCTAATCACTTCGCCAACGGCGATGCTGCTGGCATCTTTGCCTAACAGATAACCACCGCCTGGTCCACGTACGCTGGAAACCAGACCATTTTTACGCAGACGGGAAAACAGTTGTTCCAGATAAGAAAGGGAAATTCCCTGACGTTCGGAAATATCAGCCAACGGTACCGGGCCCGCTTCAGAGTTGAGCGCAACGTCAAGCATTGCGGTCACGGCATAGCGCCCTTTAGATGTCAGTCTCATGTCTTACTTCACCTCAAACTCGCCCCTGCCCGGGGTTTTTTATTGTAAAAGTGGGGGTATTGCATAGCAGGGTCAAGTCTGACATTCCCGAGTAAATTGGTCAACTATTTACTTGACTGATTTAGTCGGGTATTTAACCTTCAGTGCCATTTTTTTATCGTGGCGTTTGTACCTGTTGTCGGATGCGGTGTGAACACCTTATCCGACCTACGATTCTGTACATTGTAGGCCTGATAAGACGCGTTAAGCGTCGCATCAGGCAACCACTGTTATTCGGCCTTGTTACCTTTATTCTGCTGCTCAATAGAAGCCAGAATCCCGCGCAGGATATTCAATTCCTGGCTTTCCGGGCGCGCACGGGTAAACAGACGGCGCAATTTATTCATCACCTGCCCCGGATGGTTTTCACGGATAAAACCGGTTGCCAGCAGCGTTTGTTCCAGATGACCATAAAAACGCTCCAGATCATCGACCAGCGGATACGGCGTCTCTTCATGCTCGACCTGCTCGCCATTTTCCTGAGTTGCCAGCCAGGCCATACGCACTTCATAGGCAATAACCTGAACCGCCATTGCCAGGTTCAGCGAACTGTATTCCGGGTTTGCCGCAATCGCGACATGATAATGGCATTTCTGCAACTCTTCATTGGTCAAGCCGACGCGCTCACGACCAAACACCAGCGCCACCGGGGTATTTGCCGCTTCAGCGACGCTTTTCAGACCGCATTCGCGCGGGTCGAGCATCGGCCACGGCAGCGTGCGGGAGCGTGCGCTGGTGCCCACCACCAGGCTACAACCGGCTAACGCTTCGTCGAGCGTATCGACGATGTGAGCATTACCAATCACATCGCTGGCCCCTGCAGCCAGGGCAATCGCCTGGGAGTCGGGTTTCACCAGTGGATTAACCAGCCACAGATTGGTTAATCCCATTGTTTTCATGGCACGGGCAACAGAACCCATATTGCCGGTGTGTGACGTCTCCACCAGCACAATTCGAATATTTTGCAGCATTGTCTTTCTTCATCTAAAGATTATTCACGCATCTTATCATAAAACGAAGACAGATGCCGATCTCGCTGCTATACTCTGCGCCGTTTTCCCGTTCTTTAACATCCAGTGAGAGAGACTGATGCATCCGATGCTGAACATCGCCGTGCGCGCAGCGCGCAAGGCGGGTAATTTAATTGCCAAAAACTATGAAACCCCGGACGCTGTAGAAGCGAGCCAGAAAGGCAGTAACGATTTCGTGACCAACGTAGATAAAGCTGCCGAAGCGGTGATTATCGACACGATTCGTAAATCTTACCCACAGCACACCATCATCACCGAAGAAAGCGGTGAACTTGAAGGTACTGATCAGGATGTTCAATGGGTTATCGATCCACTGGATGGTACTACCAACTTTATCAAACGTCTGCCGCACTTCGCGGTATCTATCGCCGTTCGTATCAAAGGCCGCACCGAAGTTGCTGTGGTATACGATCCTATGCGTAACGAACTGTTCACCGCCACTCGCGGTCAGGGCGCACAGCTGAACGGCTACCGTCTGCGCGGTAGCACCGCTCGCGATCTCGACGGTACCATTCTGGCGACCGGCTTCCCGTTCAAAGCAAAACAGTACGCCACTACCTACATCAACATCGTCGGCAAGCTGTTCAACGAATGTGCAGACTTCCGTCGTACCGGTTCTGCGGCGCTGGATCTGGCTTACGTCGCTGCGGGTCGTGTTGACGGTTTCTTTGAAATCGGTCTGCGTCCGTGGGATTTCGCGGCAGGCGATCTGCTGGTTCGTGAAGCGGGCGGCATCGTCAGCGACTTCACCGGTGGTCATAACTATATGCTGACCGGTAACATCGTTGCTGGTAACCCGCGTGTTGTGAAAGCCATACTGGCGAACATGCGTGACGAGTTAAGCGACGCTCTGAAGCGTTAATGACTCAGGCGGGTGATATCACTCACCCGCCCTCGCCTTTCAGGCGCTATTCCGAAATACTTCCTCACCGCTTTACTTTCTTTCGTCACTCTCCCACCATCTTTCCCCGATTAATGGATGATAAAGAAGTCGCAAGGAAAGGTTATGGCACTGCCAGTGAACAAACGCGTTCCCAAAATTCTGTTTATTCTCTTTGTTGTTGCCTTCTGCGTTTATTTAGTGCTGCGCGTTGCCATCAACTTCTTCTATTATCCTGACGATAAAATTTACGGTCCCGACCCCTGGTCGGCGGAATCCGTCGAATTTACGGCTAAGGACGGTACTCGTCTGCAAGGCTGGTTTATTCCTTCTTCGACGGGCCCTGCTGACAACGCCATCGCAACCATCATTCATGCTCACGGCAATGCCGGAAATATGTCCGCCCACTGGCCGCTGGTCAGTTGGTTACCTGAGCGTAATTTCAACGTTTTTATGTTTGATTATCGCGGGTTTGGTAAATCAAAAGGCACTCCGTCCCAGGCCGGATTGCTGGACGATACGCAAAGCGCCATCAATGTGGTGCGCCATCGCAGTGATGTAAACCCACAACGGCTGGTGCTGTTCGGGCAGAGTATTGGCGGGGCGAATATTCTTGCTGTTATTGGTCAGGGTGATCGTGAAGGCATACGTGCGGTGATCCTCGACTCCACATTTGCCTCTTATGCAACCATCGCCAACCAGATGCTCCCCGGCAGTGGCTACTTACTTGATGAGAGTTACAGCGGCGAAAATTACATCGCCAGCGTCAGCCCGATCCCGCTTTTACTCATTCACGGTAAAGCCGATCACGTTATCCCATGGCAGCACAGCGAAAAGTTGTATAGCCTGGCAAAAGAGCCAAAACGGTTGATCCTAATCCCGGATGGCGAACACATTGATGCTTTTTCCGATCGTCACGGCAATGTTTATCGCGAACAGATGGTGGACTTTATCCTTAGCGCGTTGAATCCGCAGAACTAACCCATGATCGCTAGCACGATAATCATTCACAAAACCACCTTAAGACATGCTAATCCACTGGTCAGAACAGTTTAAAATGAGAAAAATTCTGTGACGCTTGCCAACATTTCTGATGATTAGCATTCCCTTCGCCATTTCCCTGAGCAAACTTTAGCTATTCTTATCAATTATGCTTATGGGAGATCTACAGATGATGCCTACGCTTGCTCCACCATCTGTCCTTTCGGCTCCCCAGCGCCGCTGCCAGATCTTGCTGACGCTCTTTCAGCCGGGGTTGACCGCCACCATGGCAACCTTCAGCGAGCTTAATGGTGTGGATGATGATATTGCCAGTCTTGATATCAGCGAAACAGGACGGGAGATCCTGCGCTATCATCAACTCACACTGACGACTGGTTATGACGGTAGCTACCGGGTTGAAGGTACAGTGCTTAACCAACGTTTGTGTTTATTTCACTGGCTACGACGTGGTTTCCGTCTGTGTCCGTCATTTATTACCAGCCAATTCACCCCCGCCCTGAAGAGTGAACTGAAGCGGCGCGGAATTGCGCGTAACTTTTACGACGATACCAATCTACAAGCGTTAGTGAATCTCTGCTCCCGACGGCTGCAAAAACGCTTTGAATCGCGCGATATTCATTTCCTGTGTCTGTATCTGCAATATTGTTTGCTGCAGCACCACGCTGGAATTACGCCTCAGTTTAATCCGCTCCAACGTCGCTGGGCGGAATCCTGCCTTGAATTTCAGGTAGCGCAGGAAATTGGACGCCACTGGCAGCGTCGGGCGCTCCAGCATGTACCGCCTGATGAGCCACTGTTTATGGCATTACTTTTTTCCATGTTGCGGGTTCCCGATCCACTGCGGGATGCGCATCAGCGGGACAGACAATTGCGTCAGTCTATCAAACGTCTGGTAAACCATTTTCGTGAGCTGGGAAATGTTCGTTTTTATGATGAACAGGGGTTATGTGATCAGCTTTATATCCACCTCGCCCAGGCGTTAAATCGCAGTTTGTTTGCCATCGGTATTGATAATACCCTGCCGGAAGAGTTCGCCAGACTGTATCCACGCCTGGTACGCATCACCCGCGCGGCGCTGGCCGGATTTGAAAGTGAATACGGCGTCCATCTTTCTGATGAGGAAAGTGGTCTGGTCGCGGTGATTTTCGGTGCCTGGCTAATGCAGGAAAACGATCTGCATGAAAAACAGATTATTCTACTGACCGGGAATGATAGCGAGCGAGAAGCGCAGATTGAGCAGCAGTTACGCGAACTAACGTTACTGCCGCTCAACATTAAGCATATGTCGGTAAAGGCATTTTTGCAGACAGGCGCTCCGCGTGGCGCGGCACTGATTATTGCGCCTTATACCATGCCGTTACCGCTCTTTTCACCACCGCTGATCTATACGGACCTGACGCTGACAACACCTCAACAGGAGCAGATCCGCAAAATGCTCGAATCAGCATGAGGGAACAACTTTCGGGCGCAAAAACATTGCCGGAAGCGCCACCAGCGCCATTACCCAGAACACACCGTGGCCCAGATATTGATACAGGAAACCGGCGAAAACGGTCATGATAGCGATACTGCCGCCCATCGCGACGGCAGAGTAAACCGCCTGTAAACGGATGACTTCGCTAACCTGGCGAGCAGCAATATAACGCATGGCGGCCAGGTGGCAGACCGTGAAGGTGCCGCAATGCAGAATTTGCACCACTATCAACCACGGCAACGCCGTAGTTGCTCCCATAATGCCCCAGCGCACTACGCCGCAAATCGCCGAGATCAACAGCATATCGCGAGCACTACAACGGCGGAAAAGTTTATTACTCAGCGCAAAGATAATGACTTCCGCCACCACGCCCAGCGACCACAAATACCCCACCGCCGAGGCCGAGTAGCCAGCTGCCTGCCAGTAAATGGCGCTAAAACCGTAATAGGCCGCATGTGCCCCCTGCAATAAACAAACGCAGGCCAGAAAGCGCCAGTTCTGGCGAACCAGCGCCAACCACGCAGACCAACCGGTGCTCTCCTGCTGGCGGCTTGCCCCTTGTGGCTGAATCGTCGGACGGATGAGAAAGCCGAGCAGCATGGATGCCACGCCCAACGTCAACAGCACGAGGATCACCCGATAATCAAACATAGTGACCAGTTTGCCCGTCAGCGCCGAGCCAATGACAAACGCCACCGAGCCCCACAGTCGCACTTTGCCGTAATCAAGCGGGAACTGCTTTTGCCACGTATTCGCCAGTGCATCGGTCAACGGTACCAGCGGTGAGAAAAAGAGGTTAAAGCCAATCATCACCAGCATCAGCCACGCTACGTGCGCCCCCGCCCAGAAGGCGACAGCAAAGAGAAGTGGCAGCAGTGCCAGCACGCGCAAGGCGGAAATCAGGCGGGAAGGATCGCTGACGCGGGGCGCGATGAGCAAACTCCCGAGAAAACGGGCAACCAGACCTGCCCCCAATAACAGGCCGATGGTTTCTGGCGTTAAACCAATCCCTTTAAGCCAGACGCTCCAGAAAGGTAAAAAAATGCCGTAACTAAAAAAGTATGTGAAATAGCCGAGCGCCAACCAGCGCGTGGATTGCAAAACCATGAGTCCCTCCCGTCAGGAGGCGTTAGTCTGGGGTTAATCGAATGTTGGTGCAAGTTGAAAAATAAGAATATTCGAGCCTGCTTCCCGATGTCTGTAACGCCAGTTCACAAGCACTAAAAAACTGCGATCCGCGGCGCATGTTGCAAAAATAATGCGTAATTATGCCGTTACGCTTGCCAAACGTTCCTGCACAATGGCGATGAAATCGCGTAATGCCGGCTTCATCTCCCCTTTCTTCCACGCCATCAGTAAAGCAATGGAAGGCACATTTCCGGCAATGGGACGAAAAACAACCTGCCCGGTATTAAAATTATTCATATAACCGGGTATCAAAGTGACGCCCAGCCCCATGCCCACCAGATTCATGGTCACCAGAATATTCGTTGCCACCTGGACGATATTTGGCTGGCTGTTTTCTTGCGCAAACCACGCTTTAACGATCGGCGCAAGCGAACCGGAATACGCCGGATCGGTACTGACGAAATTCACGCCATCCAGTTGCGCGGCGGTGATCTCTTTTTCATGTGCTAAAGGGTGATCAACCGGTAACACCACCACTAATGGTTCGTCAAAAAGCTCCAGATAATCAATCTCCGGGCTATAAACAGGATGGCGCATTAAGCCGACGTCGAGTTCACCACGGCGAATTTTTTCCTCCTGTTGCGTGGTGATTAAACTCACCAGCTCAATCAAGGTGTCTGGCTGTCTGAGACGAAACATCGGTAATACTTTTGGCAATAAATTCACTTCCGCCGATGGCACAAAGCCAATGGTTAATTGTCTGTCTTCCTGAACAATTTTCCGCGCCCGTAATTTGGCATTTTCCGCTTGTTCGAGGATTGCCAGCGCGTCCTGGAGAAAACATTCTCCCGCCGCCGTCAACGCGACTTTGCGCTTATCCCTCACCAGTAACGGAACACCGACACAGTTTTCAAGATCGCGGATCTGGCTGCTTAACGAAGGCTGTGAGGTATGCAGTTTTTCCGCCGCACGGGTAAAGTTCAGTGCCTGCGCCACTGCGACGAAATAGCGTAAATGCCGTAGTTCCATCACCTTCCCCTTGTTATCGAAAAAACGTCTCAGCTGGTAGAAATTAACTATTTCACATATTAGCAACCAACCAGCAACATCCTTATGGCACAAAAATAGAAGGTCAATACATCTTATCTTTCAGGATTAAAAAATATGACCACACCCTCAGATTTGAACATTTACCAACTGATTGACACCCAAAACGGTCGGGTCACTCCGCGTATTTATACCGACCCGGACATTTACCAACTGGAGCTTGAGCGTATTTTCGGTCGTTGCTGGCTATTTCTCGCCCACGAAAGCCAGATCCCAAAACCCGGTGATTTCTTTAACACCTACATGGGAGAAGATGCAGTTGTCGTGGTGCGCCAGAAAGACGGCAGCATCAAGGCGTTTCTTAACCAATGCCGCCACCGGGCCATGCGTGTGAGTTATGCAGATTGTGGCAACACTCGCGCCTTTACCTGCCCGTATCACGGCTGGTCTTATGGCATTAACGGCGAGTTGATCGATGTACCGCTGGAACCTCGCGCCTACCCACAAGGGTTGTGTAAATCCCACTGGGGGCTAAACGAAGTTCCTTGTGTGGAGAGTTATAAAGGACTGATTTTTGGCAACTGGGATACCAGCGCACCGGGCCTGCATGATTACCTGGGTGACATTGCCTGGTATCTGGATGGCATGCTGGATCGTCGCGAAGGCGGCACCGAAATTGTCGGCGGCGTACAAAAGTGGGTGATCAACTGTAACTGGAAATTCCCGGCAGAGCAGTTCGCCAGTGACCAGTATCATGCTCTGTTCAGCCATGCTTCTGCCGTTCAGGTATTAGGGGCGAAAGATGATGGCAGCGATAAGCGCCTCGGTGATGGACAAACCGCCCGCCCGGTGTGGGAAACCGCCAAAGATGCGCTGCAATTTGGTCAGGACGGTCACGGTAGCGGTTTCTTCTTTACTGAAAAACCGGATGCTAATGTCTGGGTCGATGGCGCAGTTTCAAGCTATTACCGCGAAACCTATGCCGAAGCAGAACAACGTTTAGGTGAAGTTCGCGCCCTGCGCCTGGCGGGTCATAACAATATATTCCCCACGCTTTCATGGCTAAACGGCACTGCCACACTCCGCGTCTGGCATCCGCGCGGCCCTGATCAAGTTGAAGTGTGGGCGTTCTGTATTACTGACAAAGCCGCCTCCGATGAAGTTAAAGCCGCTTTTGAAAACAGCGCCACTCGTGCTTTTGGTCCTGCTGGTTTTCTCGAGCAGGATGACTCGGAGAACTGGTGTGAAATCCAGAAATTGCTTAAAGGCCACCGCGCCCGCAACAGCAAACTGTGTCTGGAAATGGGGCTTGGTCAGGAAAAGCGCCGCGACGACGGCATTCCTGGCATTACTAACTATATCTTTTCAGAAACTGCCGCTCGTGGAATGTACCAACGCTGGGCCGATCTTCTGAGTAGCGAAAGCTGGCAGGAAGTGCTCGATAAAACCGCCGCTTACCAGCAGGAGGTGATGAAATGAGTGCGCAAGTTTCACTGGAGTTACATCACCGCATTAGCCAGTTTCTCTTTCACGAAGCCAGTCTGCTGGATGACTGGAAATTTCGTGACTGGTTGGCACAGCTCGACGAAGAGATTCGTTACACCATGCGCACCACGGTTAACGCGCAAACACGCGACCGTCGCAAAGGCGTCCAGCCGCCGACGACCTGGATTTTCAATGACACCAAAGACCAGCTGGAGCGGCGAATCGCCCGTCTGGAAACGGGCATGGCCTGGGCAGAAGAGCCGCCGTCACGCACTCGTCACTTAATCAGCAACTGCCAGGTAAGCGAAACCGACATCCCAAACGTATTTGCCGTGAGGGTGAATTATCTACTTTATCGGGCACAAAAAGAGCGCGATGAAACATTCTATGTTGGAACGCGTTTCGACAAAGTTCGCCGTCTGGAAGATGACAACTGGCGCTTGCTGGAACGGGATATCGTCCTGGATCAAGCGGTGATCACTTCCCATAACCTGAGTGTACTGTTCTGATGAATCGAATTTATGCGTGTCCCGTTGCGGATGTGCCGGAGGGTGAGGCTCTCCGGATAGATACCTCGCCCGTCATCGCCTTGTTCAACGTGGGCGGCGAGTTTTATGCCATTAACGATCGTTGCAGCCATGGTAATGCGTCGATGTCAGAAGGGTATCTGGAAGATGACGCCACGGTGGAGTGCCCGCTACACGCCGCCAGTTTTTGCCTGAAAACGGGGAAAGCGTTATGCCTGCCCGCCACCGATCCGCTCACCACTTATCCAGTACACGTTGAAGGTGGTGACATTTTCATCGACTTACCGGAGGCGCAGCCATGAGCGATCTGCATAACGAGTCCATTTTTATTACCGGCGGCGGATCGGGATTAGGGCTGGCGCTGGTCGAGCGATTTATCGAAGAAGGCGCGCAGGTTGCCGCGCTGGAACTGTCGGCGGCAAAAGTCGCCAGTCTGCGTCAGCGATTTGGCGAACATATTCTGGCGGTGGAAGGTAACGTGACCTGTTATGCCGATTATCAACGCGCGGTCGATCAGATCCTGACTCGTTCCGGCAAGCTGGATTGTTTTATCGGCAATGCAGGCATCTGGGATCACAATGCCTCACTGGTTAATACTCCCGCAGAGACGCTCGAAACCGGCTTCCACGAGCTGTTTAACGTCAACGTACTCGGTTACCTGCTGGGCGCAAAAGCCTGCGCTCCGGCGTTAATCGCCAGTGAAGGCAGCATGATTTTCACACTGTCAAATGCCGCCTGGTATCCTGGCGGCGGTGGCCCGCTGTACACCACCAGTAAACATGCCGCAACCGGACTTATTCGCCAACTGGCTTATGAACTGGCACCGAAAGTGCGGGTGAATGGCGTCGGCCCGTGTGGTATGGCCAGCGACCTGCGCGGCCCACAGGCGCTCGGGCAAAGTGAAACCTCGATAATGCAGTCTCTGACGCCGGAGAAAATTGCCGCCATTTTACCGCTGCAATTTTTCCCGCAACCGGCGGATTTTACGGGGCCGTATGTGATGTTGGCATCGCGGCGCAATAATCGCGCATTAAGCGGTGTGATGATCAACGCTGATGCGGGTTTAGCGATTCGCGGCATTCGCCACGTAGCGGCTGGGCTGGATCTTTAAGGAAGCACGATGAAAGAAAAAACGATCATTATTGTCGGTGGCGGGCAAGCGGCGGCAATGGCTGCGGCCTCGCTACGCCAGCAAGGGTTCACCGGTGAGCTGCATCTGTTTTCCGATGAGCGACATCTTCCTTATGAACGACCTCCACTCTCGAAATCCATGTTGCTGGAAGATTCCCCGCAGTTACAGCAGGTGTTACCCGCTAACTGGTGGCAGGAAAACAATGTTCATCTGCATTCCGGTGTAACCATCAAAACGCTGGGTCGCGACACACGAGAGTTAGTGTTAACCAACGGCGAAAGCTGGCACTGGGATCAGCTTTTTATAGCAACCGGCGCGGCAGCTCGACCGCTGCCGTTGCTTGATGCACTGGGAGAACGCTGCTTTACCCTACACCATGCCGGTGATGCCGCCAGACTGCGAGAAGTTCTGCAGCCCGAACGGTCAGTCGTGATTGTCGGTGCCGGAACTATTGGTCTGGAACTGGCTGCCAGCGCCACGCAGCGCAGATGTAAGGTGACAGTGATTGAACTGGCGGCAACCGTCATGGGCCGTAATGCACCACCGCCCGTGCAACGCTATCTTTTACAGCGCCATCAGCAGGCTGGTGTGCGCATTCTGCTCAATAATGCCATTGAACATGTGGTCGATGGTGAAAAAGTAGAACTGACGCTGCAAAGTGGGGAAACGCTTCAGGCTGATGTGGTGATTTACGGTATTAGTATCAGCGCCAACGAGCAACTGGCTCGCGAGGCCAACCTTGATACTGCCAATGGCATTGTCATTGATGAGGCTTGCCGCACCTGCGATCCCGCGATCTTTGCCGGTGGCGATGTGGCAATCACTCGTCTTGATAATGGTGCACTACACCGCTGCGAAAGCTGGGAAAACGCCAATAACCAGGCGCAAATTGCCGCTGCCGCAATGTTAGGGCTACCGCTACCGCTACTGCCGCCGCCGTGGTTCTGGAGCGATCAGTACAGTGATAACTTACAGTTTATTGGCGATATGCGTGGCGATGACTAGCTTTGTCGTGGCAACCCAGAAACTCAGAAGGCGATTTGGTTTAATCTGCAAAACGGCGTGCTTATCGGTGCGGTCACGCTGAATCAGGGGCGTGAGATTCGCCCAATTCGCAAATGGATCCAGAGCGGCAAAACGTTTGATGCGAAACTGCTGATAGATGAGAACATCGCGCTTAAATCACTGTAACCAGGATAATTAGCGAATATCTCAATGCCTGGGGCGTGGCGAGGTGCAAGAGTGTGTATTACGTTTAAATCACATTATCTTGCAAAGGGATTGGTTATGAACACACTACGTTATTTTGATTTTGGAGCTGCCCGCCCCGTTTTGTTATTAATTGCCCGTATCGCCGTGGTCTTAATTTTCATTATTTTTGGTTTTCCCAAAATGATGGGCTTTGACGGTACGGTCCAATATATGGCCTCGTTGGGCGCGCCAATGCCGATGCTGGCAGCGATTATTGCGGTAGTTATGGAAGTGCCCGCCGCGATATTAATCGTGCTTGGCTTTTTCACCCGTCCGCTGGCGGTGCTGTTTATTTTCTACACGCTGGGTACGGCGGTGATTGGTCACCATTACTGGGATATGACCGGCGATGCGGTTGGGCCAAATATGATTAATTTCTGGAAGAATGTCAGTATCGCTGGCGCGTTCTTGCTATTGGCAATTACCGGACCGGGGGCAATTTCTCTCGATCGGCGTTAGGAAAGATGCCGGATGCGGCGTGAACGCCTTATCCGGCATTTTATAAATTACAGCCACTCTACCCGCAACGACATCTCTGAGGTTGTTGATTCCCCTGGTGCTAGCGCAATGAGATCACCCCCTTCCGGGCGATGATGATCATCCGGCGCATGGCTCATCGGTTCCAGACAGAAGAAATCAAACGCATATCCTTTATCAAACGCAGGGTCGGAAACAAAGATGAAATAACACGGTGCAGGTGGCGTCGTTTCCATGATGATGGCATAACCTTCCTGCGGCTGCTCGATGCGGGCCTGACCATTCCATCCGGCAAAACCATTGTTCACCCACTGACGCGGCAACGGCGCGAGCTGGTTAAAATCCAGTTCCTGCGGTAGCTGCTCGCAAAACTCACCCGCCAGCCACTGCTCCCGTTCCAGCCAGTAACCGCTCGCCTGCGCCTGAATCCGCGTTTGTGGTGACAACGGAAAATAAGGATGCCAGCCGGTACCAAATGGCAGCGTCTCTGCCCCTTGATTGGTGACAGAGAGCGTCACCGTCAGCGTATCCGCCGTTAAATGAAACGCCTGACTTACCCGATAGTGATAGACACCGCTGCGATGTTCATACACCAGACACAAACTATCATCGCTGTGCGAGACACATTGCCACTCGCCCAGCCAGCCATCGCCGTGTAGATAGTGCGCATCCCACTCAACATTCGGTTGCAGTTGATACTCACGCCCCTGCCAGACAAAACGGTTGCCGCTCACCCGGTTTGCAAATGGCACCAGCGGAAAACATGAGGCATCGGTTGCCACACCGCTTTTTTTACCAGGACGTAAGAGCGGCGTCGTATCGCGCCAGAAGCCTTCGATTACGCCGCCCTGGTCAGAAACGTCCAGCTTTAGCGACCCGTGGGATAAGGTATAGATGGTCATCCGCTAACTCCTTAATCCGGGAAGTTAATCACAACTTTCCCGCATTTGCCGCTCGCCATCAGCACATAGGCATCACCTGCCTGTTCTAGCGAGAAGCGATGGGTAATGGCGTTACGCGGCCACAGCTTCCAGTCAGTCAAATCGTGGGCGCATTTTTCCATATGGAACAGACTGGTCACCCAGGAGCCGATAATCCGCCGTTGATGGTGCATCAGATCAGCGCTGACCTCGAATTCCACTTTTCCGGTTTCACCAATGTAAACCACCCGCCCCCAGTCAGCAGTGGATTGCAGTGCCAGCAAGCGACCTGCGGCATTACCGGAACAATCGAGCGCAACATCCGCGCCACCGTGGGTAAGTTCAGCAATTATCTGCGGCAGACCTTCGGTGGTTGCTAAATAGCCGTGATCCATCCCCCCTAACTGTTTTGCCATCGCCAGACGTTCCGGCAGCATATCAACGCCGATGATCCGTTTTGCACCGCGACCTTTCGCCAGCATCATCGCCATCATGCCGACCGCCCCCAGACCGACCACCAGCACGTTATCGCTGCCGGAAACTTCGCCGCGCAAAATCCCTTCATAGGCCGTGCCAACGCCGCAACTGATAAACGCACCATCTTCGTAGCTCAGCGCATCCGGCAGGAGGATCAGATCTTTTTCTTCCGCCAGCAGATATTCGGCATGACCGCCGTCACGCTGCCAGCCGTAAGCCGCTTTTCCTTTGCCAGTACAAGAGATAGGAAAGCCGCGGCGGCAGTTCGGGCAAAAACCACAGCCAGAAATGTGATACACCAGCACGCGGTCGCCCTCTTTAAAATGGCGGTAGCCTTGCCCCATCGCCACAATCTGCCCGCACGGTTCATGACCGTTGATAAATCCCTGGTATAACGGTTTATCGGGTGCCGCCGCCGTGGCACGGTGTTGATGATAGATATAGTGGACATCGCTTCCGCAAATCCCGGAGGATTTCATTTTGATCAGTACCTGGTTAATCCCCGGCGTCGGCACCGCAACTTCCCGCAGATCGACGGTTGAATTTCCTGGTAAATAAGCTGCCAGCATCGTTTTCATAAATCCCTCATTAACAATACGATTAATTTTCATCCCTGCCGCACCCGCGCCAGGGGCGTTAAGGTTTAGCGTTTCGCTTTACTGCTTCGCTGGGTCAGCAAGATATTCGCCAGCACCGCCACCACGATGATGACGCCGCGTACCACCTGCTGGAAAAAGGAGTTAATACCGAGCAGCACCAGACCGTTACCGATTAGCGTAATCACCAGCACACCAAGCAATGTACCGAACAGGGAACCGCGACCGCCGGAAAGTGCCGTACCGCCGACCACGACCGCGGCGATGACGTCAAACTCCAGACCGTTTGCGGCACCTGCGTTACCGGAACCGAGGCGTGCCGCCAACAAAATGCCGGTCACCGCCGCTAATAATCCCGAAAGGGTAAAGATAAGAATGCGCACTCGACGAACGTTAATACCGCACAACTGCGCCGCCGTGGCATTACCGCCAACGGCAAAAACCGAGCGCCCGAAGGCGGTTTTTCGGCTAATGAACACAAACAGCGCAAACAACACCATCATGATCAGCGCGGATACTGGCACACCGAGAAATTGTCCGCCCAGCCAGTCCAGCACCTCGTTTTCGTCAATCGGCACTGGCTGTGCGTTGGTCATAAACAGCCCCATTCCGCGCAGAGCGCTCCACAGCCCCAGTGTGGCAACGAAACTTGGTACGTTAAACACGCCGCGCAGCACCCCGGCGAGCGTTCCCATCAGCGCGCCTAACAGCAACACCAGCAGACAAGCAATCGCCAACGGAACTTCAAATTGCAGCAAAAATGCCAGGCACACCGAGACAAAAGCCACCATCGGCCCAACGCTGACATCAATTTCACCGGAGATAATAATCAGCGTCATCGCCCAGGCGGCAATCCCAATGGTGGCGGCATCGCGCAGCACGTTCATCTGGTTATTCAATGAGATAAAGCCAGGCGCGTTCAGGGAGAAGACCAGATAAAGAATGGCAATCACCACCAGCAAACCGATCTCATTAATATGGCGACTGACAAATTGTTTGAGCGAGACGCTCTTGCCCTGCGGCAATGGTAATGACGAAGCAGACATCTTCAGGTTCCTCGGTAAAATTCATCAGTGCACAGACAGAATGGCGGACATCAGCTCATCCACATTGACCGGCGAGTGAAACTCCTGCGAGAACGTGCCGTGCTGTAATAACAGGATGCGGTCACACACCAGCGGCAATTCCTCCACTTCACTGGAGATAAACACCACGCTTTTTCCTTCGGCAGCCAGCTCACGGACAATACGGTAAATCTGCTGTTTGGCTTCGATATCGACGCCGCGCGTTGGCTCGTCGAGCAACAAAATCTGGCTGGCGGCATAGACCCAACGACCGATCACCACTTTTTGCTGATTGCCACCAGAAAGCGTGCCGATGGGTGTTTCGCTACTGGCAGCCTTGACCGTCATCCGCTGCATCACCTCTTCGGTCAGGCGGCGGATGGTGGACCATTGCAGCACACCGTTGGTGCTGATTTTTTGCCGATTGGTCAGCACTGTATTTTCGTCAACGCCCAGCCAGGGAATGATCCCCGCTTCTTTGCGGTTTTCTGGCGTATAGCCAATGCCGCGTTTCAGCATGTCGCCGTAATCGGGGCGCATGATTTTCTCGCCGTTGATAACAATTTCGCCCTGTTCATACGTCTCCAGCCCAACAATCGCCTTCAGCAATTCACTGCGCCCTGCCCCCAGCAGGCCAGCAATGCCAAGCACTTCGCCACGACGTAGCGTAAAGCTGATATCCTCCAGCTTGGGCTTATGGCGTAACGCACGGACTTCCAGTACGGCCTGATCCACAATTTCCTGAGGGGCAACCGGCGCAATATCAACGTGATCACGCCCTAGCATTAGCGACACAATATGATGCGTGGAGGTGTTTTCGAGCATCACATCGCCCGCCACCTGACCATCGCGCATAACGGTGGCACAGGAGGCAATGCGGCGGATTTCTTCCATCCGGTGGCTGACATAAATCACCGCCACGCCCAGTGCCGACATCTTTTTCACCGCACTGATCACCAGTTCAACTTCTGCACTGGCAAGCGAGCTGGTGGGTTCATCAAGAATGACCACGCGCGGCTCGCCCTTCATCACCCGTGCAATTTCCACCAGTTGCTTTTGCGCCGGGCTTAGCGTTGAAACAAGTTGTTCAGGACTAACGTCAACGCCCAGCGCCTGTAAGCAACGTTGGGCATCCTGCGCCATTTGCAGGTAATCAATCATGCCGTTGCGGCGAGGCCATTGACCAAGGCAGAGATTTTCTGCCACCGTCAGCCCTTCCACCAGACTTAATTCCTGATAAACCGCACGAACCCCCAGTTCAGCGGCACGGCGAGTCAACGTAGCTTCGTCACCTTCCAGTCGCGTCTCGCCAATCCAGATATCACCGCTATCCGGGCGTTCGCTGCCGGTAAGCATTCGAATGAGAGTCGATTTGCCCGCGCCGTTTTTACCTAACAGCGCACGAACTTCGCCTTTATTGAGCGTGAAGTTAACGTTATCCAGCGCAACGACGCCGGGGTAACGCTTATTTCCTGCCACCACTTTTGCTACCGGGACTGCCTCTGTTGCCGTGAACATAGGGACCTCTGCGAATCAGCGATTAGGGCAGACCATCAACGTGCGTTGCCAGCCACTGTTTACCATCTTCCGTTTTGGTATAGAGATCGATTGGCACCTGAATCACTTTTTCACCGTCGGCTTGTTTATTGATAACCTTCAATGTTTGCGCGAAAACAGCATTGCCCATTTTCTTACCGGAAATATCCACTACCGCTTTCAGCACCTGATTGTTTTCCAGCTCCTGAGCAATTTCGGTTGTCATATCCGAACCGAAAACAGCAATTTTTCCGGCCTAATTTTGATTACGTACCGCTTTTACCGCGCCGAGTGTCGCACCGCCCGACTCCCCCATAATGGCGTTGAGATCCGGCGTGGAGATAATCAGTTTTTCACCAACGGAAATCGCTTTATCTAAAACAGTCCCTTCTTGGTTAGCGACAATTTGCGCGCCGGGAACGCGGGATTTTAATACTTCTTCAAATCCTTTACGTCGCTGCACACAAACTTCAAAGGCTTCGCAATTGATGACGGCAATTTTCGGCTGGTCAATTTTATTGGCAATAAAATAATCGGCGGCAGCGTTACCCAGTTTTTTACCAAATTCCAGTGGATCGCCGACCAGATACGCCGAGACATATTTATCGACACCCTTTTGATTAATACAGGTGTTGTAGCAAATCACCGGAATACCCGCTTCACTGGCGCGACGAACGGTACGGCTACTGCCATTTTCAGACACTGCCGATAAAATAATGGCATCGACATTACGCGCCACGAGGGTATCAACAAAGGTACTTTCTTTCGAAATATCCCCCTGGGCGTTAGTTTCAATTAACTGTACCTGTACTGAAGAATCTTTTGCCGCATCCTGAACGCCCTGACGCACTCCAGCGTAATATCCCTGGGTATCAAGGTATATTGCACCAATGGTCATTTCTTTATCCGCAGCCCTGGCAAATAGTGCGCTACCTAATAGCGTAGCCATTAATAATAGATTACGGGTTGTTCTCATTTTTTTAGGCATAGTGCCTCCTGTAGGGTTTTTATTAACAACGGATTATTCTAATTATTTTGTGATGAGCGGCAGCGCGTGCCGCTCAAATATTACAGTTAATAGGGTTTAGTGAACGTAG